>JBEEJL010000327.1:0-6507 GCA_041169175.1 Pseudomonadota bacterium
ACCTAGGACGACACGCCGTAATTTTCTTTTCGCTTTAGGCGCAGGCAGTGCCAGCGCCGCTGCGGTGGTGATCACCGCACGCAAAGCGATGCCGGAAAAATCAGTTGAAACAAAAGTGGCCGAACAAAACAGCAGCGGCTACCGCCTAACCGAACACAATAAGCACTATTACCGCACCACCCGCATTTAAGCGAGGAGACCATCATGATGCTGACAAAAAAATCCACCACGACCAAAGGCAGCGCGAATCGTTTGATGCGCGGCGCTGCGGGCCAAATGAGTTTTACCGGCGCGAGTTTTTCCAGCGTTGACCGCCGTACTTTTCTCAAGCGTTCCGGCTTGGGTATCGGCGTCGGCGCATTCGCCAGCCAATTGCCTTTCTCTTTCGTCGGCAAGGCGCAAGCGGCCGATGAGAAAAAAGCCGATGGCGATGTGCAAATCAAAAAAACCATTTGCACCCATTGCTCGGTCGGTTGCACTGTCAACGCTATAGTCGAAAAAGGCGTGTGGACGCGCCATGAACCGGCCTTCGATTCGCCGCTGAACCTCGGCGCGCACTGCTCTAAAGGTGCGGCGATCCGCGAGCACGGCATGCATCACGATTCACGCCGCTTGAAGACACCAATGAAACTGGTTGCCGGTAAATGGACCAAGATCACTTGGGACCAAGCGATCAACGAAGTCGGCGACAAGCTGATGGCGCTGAAAAAAGAAAGCGGGCCTGATTCGGTTTACTGGGTCGGTTCTTCCAAACACAATAACGAGCAAGCGTATTTGATGCGCAAATTCGTATCTTTCTTCGGCACCAATAACTGTGACCACCAAGCGCGTATCTGCCACTCGACCACGGTCGCGGGCGTAGCGAACACCTGGGGTTACGGCGCGATGACCAACTCCTATAACGATATGCAAAACGCGAAAGCGATGATGTATATCGGCTCCAACGCGGCTGAAGCGCATCCGGTTTCGATGTTGCACGCACTGCACGCGAAAGAGAAGGGCGCGAAGATGATCGTGGTTGATCCACGCTTCACCCGCACCGCCGCGAAAGCCGATCAATATGTACGTTTGCGTTCCGGTTCCGACATCGCCTTCTTGTTCGGCGTGGTGTATCACATTTTCAAAAACGGCTGGGAAGACAAGCAATACATCAATGACCGCGTGTACGGCATGGAAAAAGTACGCGAAGAAGTAATGACCAAATGGACGCCGGAAAAAGTCACCGAAGTGTGCGGCGTGTCAGAAGCCGAAGTATTACAAGTCGCCGAGACGATGGCGAAAAATAGACCGAGCACGGTGGTATGGTGCATGGGTCAAACGCATCACACCACCGGTAACGCGATTGTGCGCGCATCGTGCATCTTGCAACTGGTGTTGGGCAACATCGGCGTATCAGGCGGCGGCACCAACATTTTCCGTGGCCACGATAACGTGCAAGGCGCGACCGACGTCGGCCCGAACCCTGACTCATTGCCTGGTTACTACGGTATCGCCGCTGGCGCATGGAAACACTGGGCCAACGTGTGGGGCGTCGATTACGAATGGATTAAAAAGCAATACGCCTCGCAAGGCATGATGGAAAAATCCGGCATCACCGTATCGCGTTGGATCGACGGTGTGATGGACGACAATGCCACCATCGACCAAGACAGCAATATTCGCGCGATGATTTTCTGGGGCCATGCGCCGAACAGCCAAACGCGTGGTAAAGAAATGGTCAAGGCCATGGAGAAGCTCGACACCTTGGTGATTATCGATCCGTATCCTTCCGCTACCGCGATGATGGCGGCGAGCGTGCGCAAAGACGGCGTGTATCTGTTGCCTGCTGCGACGCAGTTGGAAACTTCAGGTTCAGCAACTGCATCGAATCGCTCGTTGCAGTGGCGCGAAAAAGTCATCGAGCCGATGTTCGACTCGATGCCTGATCACACTTTGATGCAAGCCTTCGCCGAAAAATTGGGCTTCGGCGCTGAGTTGTCGAAGAACTACAAAATGATCGACGTCGAACGCGCCGGTCGTAAGTGGAAAGAGCCAGAGCCAGAATCCATTCTGCGCGAAATCAATCGCGGTGCATGGACCATCGGCTACACCGGTCAATCGCCTGAGCGTCTCAAAGCGCATATGCGTAACCAGCATGTGTTCGACGTAAAAACCCTGCGCGCCAAAGGCGGTATCGATAAAGAAACCGGCTATGTGCTCGACGGCGATTACTATGGTTTGCCTTGGCCTTGCTACGGCACACCGGAACTCAAGCATCCCGGTTCGCCTAACTTGTACGACACATCGAAACACGTCATGGAAGGCGGCGGTAACTTCCGCGCCAACTTCGGCGTAGAACGTGAAGGCACGAATTTGCTCGCCGAAGACGGCTCGCATTCCAAAGGCGCTGAGTTGACCACTGGCTACCCAGAGTTTGATCATGTGCTGTTGAAAAAACTCGGCTGGTGGGATGATCTGAGCGAAGAAGAAAAGAAAAAAGCCGAAGGCAAAAACTGGAAGACCGATTCATCCGGCGGCATTATTCGCGTCGCGCTGAAACACGGTTGCCATCCATTCGGTAACGCCAAAGCGCGCGCCGTGGTGTGGAACTTCCCGGACCCCGTGCCAACGCATCGCGAACCTTTATATAGCGCGCGCCCTGACTTGGTCGCCAAGTATCCGACGCACGACGACAAAAAAGCTTTCTGGCGTCTCACGACTTTGTTCAAGACTGTGCAGAACAAAGAAGACTATTCGAAAAAATTCCCGCTGGTGCTTACCTCCGGTCGTTTGGTCGAATACGAAGGCGGCGGCGAAGAAACGCGTTCCAATCCGTGGCTGGCAGAATTACAGCAGGAATGTTTCTGCGAAATCAACCCGAAAGACGCCAATGATCGCGGCATCCGTGACAACGAATACATCCACTTGCAATCACCGACCGGCGCACAGCTCAAGGTGAAAGCGCAAGTGACCGAGCGCGTCGCGCCCGGCCTGGTATTCATGCCGTTCCACTTCTCCGGCTGGATGGAGGGCAAAGACATGCTGGCGTTTTACCCTGAAGGTACAGCGCCAATCGTGCGCGGTGAAGCAGTCAACACCGCGACGACATATGGTTACGACTCAGTGACCATGATGCAAGAAACCAAAACCACGCTTTGCCAAGTAAGCAAAGCAGCGTAAAAGAAAACGAGGAGATCAAAATGGCTAGAATGAAATTTCTCTGTGATGCAGAACGTTGCATCGAATGTAATGGCTGTGTGACTGCGTGCAAGCAGGAGCATGAAGTTCCTTGGGGCGTGAACCGTCGCCGTGTGGTTACTATCAATGACGGCGTACCTGGCGAGCGTTCCATCTCTGTCGCCTGTATGCATTGCTCCGACGCGCCTTGCATGGCGGTGTGCCCGGTAGATTGTTTCTACAAAACCGAGCAGGGCGTTGTGCTGCATGATAAAGATTTGTGCATCGGCTGCGGTTACTGCTTCTATGCATGCCCATTCGGCGCACCACAATATCCGCAAACCGGCTTGTTCGGTCAACGCGGCAAAATGGACAAGTGCACATTCTGCGCTGGCGGCCCTGAAGCCGACAACAGCAAAGAAGAATACGAAAAATACGGTCGCAACCGTTTGGCCGAAGGCAAGTTACCCGCCTGTGCTGAAATGTGTTCCACCAAAGCTTTGTTGGCCGGTGATGGCGATGAAGTCGCCAACATCTACCGTGAGCGCGTGACGACTCGCGGTAAAGGCAGCGAAGTATGGGGATGGTCCACTGCCTATGCCAAACCAGATGCTGCGAAACAACCCGCCGCACCTGCACCTGGAGGCAAATCTTGATGACTAAAAAAATAATTGCGCTTGCCGCATTGTCAGCATTGTTCTTGGCCGCGTGTGAACGCGCTCAGGTGACCACCTATCAACAAGGTAAGTATCAAGGCAAGACCGATGCGCAGCCTTGGGATAATGCCAAGTACGCCAAAAACAAAGAAGCGTGGGAAAACGACATGAAGGCGCGTAACCAGAACCAAAATGAATATAAACGCACGAATTGATGTATAAAAAATTCTGCGACACAGGAGTGAGGAGATTTCATGTTTGGTAAAGTAAAAAATCTGGCATTCGTATTCGTGTTGTCTGCAGGCGTAGCGGTTTCTTCCGTAGCGATAGCGCAGACGGCTGACGTAGCGAAAGAAGCGGCCAAGAAACAAGTCGATCAGCCATTAAACAACGCGCCAGTGTGGAAAGAAATACGTCAAAGCAACCCGAATAACATGACCACCACATCACGCAATCCCGAAGGGAATGTGTTGATACAGTCAGATGGATTGACCTGGCGGCAAATTCGCAATGGTCCGATCACTTTATACGGCGGTGCGTTGGTGGCGTTTATGTTGGCAGCCATCGGCCTGTTCTACAAAAGAAAAGGCACGATCAAACTTAAAGCGCCCGCTACAGGAAAAACTATTCAGCGTTTTTCTGACCGCGAGCGCATGATGCACTGGGCAACGGCAATCAGCTTCTCCATCCTCGGCATCAGCGGATTGATTTTGTTTTTCGGTAAGCATATTTTGCAGCCGGTATTGGGCTACACCTTGTTTTCATGGATAGCCAGACTGTGCATCGTGCTGCATAACTTTGTCGGCCCAATATTTTTCCTCTGTGCCATCGGTTTGTTCTTCACCTTCGTGCGCGACAATTTCCCTAAAGCCTACGATTTGACCTGGCTGAAAAAAGGCGGCGGTCTGGCATCAGGAGAACATATTCCTTCTGACCGTTTCAACGCCGGCGAAAAAGTCTGGTTCTGGGGCGGCCTAGCATTGCTGGGTATCGTCGTCAGCCTGTCCGGTTTGGTACTCGACTTTCCTAATTTTGCGCAAACACGCGGCGTGATGCAAACCGCCAACATCGTCCATGTCATCGGCGCGTTGTTATTCATCATCGGTTCGTTCGGCCACATCTACATGGGCACGGTTGGCATGGAAGGCGCCTACAAAGCCATGCGCGAAGGCAAAGTCGATGAAGCCTGGGCGAAAGAGCACCACGAATATTGGTATAACGACATCAAGTCCGGCAAAATCAAACCCGCCGCAGCCAGCGCGAAGCCCGCGCCCGCAAGCCAAGCTAAAGCCTGATCAAAAATTTAACAGGGATCACACATGAAGATATCCACATTATTCAAAGCGCTCGCATTATCAACCGCGCTGATTTTCGCCGCGCCTGCGTTGGCTAAATTGCCTGCACCGAATGACGAACAAAAAGCCAAAGCCGAAGAGAAAAAAGCCAAAGATGCTGAGACAGCAAAAAAAGATGGTGAACTGCTAGGCAAAGCCCAAGACAAAGTCGCGGAGAAATATATCAAAGTCATGGCAGACAAGGGTGTCATCGTGAAGCCCACATTCATCCCGCCGCCACCTCCTCCTGCCGCTGCACCCGCAGTGGTAACGCCTGCCGCGCTTGGCGCTGGCGCCGCGAAACCGGCTGCTGCTGCAACACCCGTAGCGGCTGCTGCAAAACCTGCCGCACCAGCAGTAGCAGCCAAACCCGCAACGCCAGCTGCACCACCTGCCGCAGCTAAACCAGCTAATCCTGCACCTGCAGTTGTTAAGCCTGCAGAAGTTAAAAAATAATATTTATTTGCGTCAAAAAAAGCCCGGAGATTTCCGGGCTTTTTTATCGACATATTTTTGTGCCTTTATCCGATTTGGTGCGTTCACCTTTACGTGTGGGATTTGCGAGCAGCTTCGTGCGCAGTGCGCACGCTACGGCAAGCTATACTGAGTGTTCGTGTGTAGCGTGCGCACCGCGCACGATTTGTTGTGATTTGAGCGCGGGTAGATGAATCGGAGAGCGGTTTCGTGCGCAGTGCGCAACGCGACGGTAAGCTATGCGGAGTGTTCGGGCGTAGCGTGCGCACGGCGCACGACACGCTGTGCATAGCAGCAATTTAACCTTGAATAGGAATAGCATGGCCACATTCCGGCGCGACTTAACAAAAGGCGCAACCTATTTCTTCACCGTTGCCACTTACCGCCGCCAGCCAATTTTGACCAAGCCAGAAGTGATTACATCGCTTCGCAATGCCATTGCCGAAACGAAGAATGAGTATCCATTTGAAATTGTGGCATGGGTCGTACTGCCAGATCATTTGCACGCTGTTTGGACATTGCCGGAAGGCGATTCAGATTATGGTGTGCGCTGGGGATTGATCAAACGCAAGGTTACCGCTGAAGCGAGCGGGCATGTAACTATCAAGCTTTCCAAGTCTCAACTTACACGCAACGAGAGTGGTTTCTGGCAGCGCCGGTTTTGGGAGCATCGTATTCGAGATGATGATGATTTACAGAAGCACGTTGATTACATTCATTACAATCCAGTCAAACATGGGTTGGTCGAAAATGTTGTCGATTGGCCGCATTCGACGTTTCATCGGTTTATAGAAAAAGGTTGGGTTACACAGGACTGGGCTGGTTCCAATATTGAAGGTGATTTTGGCGAGTGATTACGTGCGCAGTGCGCACGCTACGATAAGCAA
>JBEEJL010000328.1:0-4692 GCA_041169175.1 Pseudomonadota bacterium
ATCGTTTGTTGGGCCTGGGCAAAGTACCCGGCTTATCGGATTATTTGACTTCGGGCACGCCATTAAGCGAGCTATTGATTCATCCGGGCATTCCTCGCTTGGTTATATTGCCCGCTGGTAAAAGTATTGCTAATTCATCTGAAATGATGAGCTCGCAACGCATGGTAAAACTGGTGCAAGAAATGAAGTCGCGCTACCCATCGCGCTTTGTGATTTTCGACTTGCCGCCATTGCTTAACGTGGCTGATGCGGCAGTTTTTGCGCCGTTCGTAGAAGCTGCCATCATGGTAGTTGAAGAAGGCGTGACGCAGGCCGACGCGGTCAAGCGTGCTGCCGCCTTGTTGCCGCCCGATAAACTTATTGGCACTGTACTGAATAAAGTTCGCCAAATGGAATCAGCCTACGGCTATTATGGGGAAACCCCTGCCCGCGGGTTTTTTGGACGCTGGACAAAAGCCAGGAGCGCCTGATGTACGAAGCATTTTTTGGATTTAAAGAAAAGCCCTTTTCGATTATTCCGGACCCGAGCTTTCTCTATCCAAGCAGTAAGCATCGCGCTGCCTTGGATTTGCTCGAATACGGAATGATGAACCAAGCAGGCTTTAACGTGATTACCGGTGAGATTGGTACCGGTAAAACCACGCTCATTCGGCATATTCTTAACCGCATGAACAAGGATGTGACGGTAGGGCTTATTTCAAATACCCACCGTTCCTTTGGCGAGTTGCTGCAATGGATTTTGTATGCGTATGGGCTCGACTACAAAGGTAAGGAAAAAGTCGAAATGTTCCAGGCGTTTATGGAGTTCCTCATCAATGAATATGCAAATAACCGGCGCACTGTTTTGATCGTTGATGAGGCGCAGAATATGTCGCCCGAAACGCTGGAAGAGCTGCGCATGCTATCAAACGTCAATGCCGACAAAAGTCAGGTGCTGCAAGTGGTCCTCGTTGGCCAGCCGCAATTACGCGAGACATTGACCGGGCCTGACCTTGAGCAGTTCGCGCAGCGAATCTCCGTTGATTATCATCTCTGGCCTTTAAGCAAAGAAGAAACGCGCGGCTATATCAGGCATAGAGTTTTGTACGCAGGTTGCATCAACCCTGAATTATTTAACGACGCTGCTTGTGATGTGGTATTTGCTCAAACTAATGGAACGCCGCGGTTGATTAATTTGCTTTGCGATACGGTACTCGTTTACGCCTATGCAGTGCAGCGACCGACCGTTGATGCCAAATTGGTAGAAGAGGCGGCGCGTGATAAGCAAAAAGGCGGATTATTTCAGCGGCCGCAAAAGTCAGCCAACACGGCTTGATTGAGCGTAGAGACTATTTTCAATCAGGCATTCATTTGCTCTGCGTTATTTTCGGTCAAATCCAATAAGTGCGTTAAACGGCTTTTGCGACGACTCGTTGTCTCCCGCGTAATTTTTAATCCTGTTCAGTTTGAGATAAAGACTGTGGAAATATGAAAGCGGCTTGATATAAATACTGGGTTTACCCCATTCAATTCAGGGTATTCACCAATAACATTCGCGCCGCCGCCGTGAAAAAATACATAAAATAATACACGCTCTATCTATGTGCGCTAAAGCAACGAACGAAACGCCGGGAAAAAAAACCAAAATAGAGCATATAATGTAAGTATTTGATTTAATTAATCTTTTTTAAAGAAGCGCTATTTTTGTTGTGCCAAGCAATTTAACCAATAACGATAAATGCTGAAAATAGCGTTAACGCAAAATGTAGTTAAGCTAAGTAATTATTCAACGCAAAGCCTGATCGAGGGATGTTTACCATGAAGGCCGTTGCAGAAAAAACCAGCGCAAAACCGCGCATGCGCACAAGTGTGATCATTAGTGTGCTTGATCAGGCTTGGCTGAGTGCCGCAAATTTGTTGTTAGGCGTTTTTTTAATCAAACATTCGAGCAAAGAAGAATATGGCGGCTATGTGCTTGGCTACGCCATTATTTTATTTTTAGTTGGCGTGCAAAATGCATTAGTCACCACGCAAATGGCAGTGCTTGCCCCAAGCCGGACAGAAAAAGAGCAAGGACGTTTTTGTAGTGCTTTAGCAATAGGACAGTTTGCCATTTTTGTTCCCGTGGTATTGCTGATAGCTTTGATAGGTTTGGCCCTGGGCTGGAGCGGTTCGGTCAATGGATCCGGCCTTGCCTATGCAATAGCAATTAGTTTGCTTGGCGTAATTTTGCGTGAATTTTTCCGCAGCTATTTTTTTCTTCGCCTCAAACCGGTGGCAGTATTGTGTCTTGATGTAATTTTTGTCGTTTTATTATTTGCCGGCTTATGGGCTGCCGTGCAAATGAAATTTGCTTCAATAAATTTTGCTGCATTAGTCATTATGGGTTTAGCCTCAGCAATAGTTGGCTTGGCGTCGGTATTTTTAGCGCGTAATGACATGACCGTCAGCATGGTGGACATCAAACCGGCTTTGCAGGAATCTTGGCAACATGGGCGCTGGGCGCTGGCGGGGGTGACGGTGACCTGGCTGCAAGATCAAAGTTACATCTATTTGCTTTCTGCCATGGTGAGTACGGCAGAAACAGCGGAGGCCAGCGCGGCTCGATTATTTCTGGCACCGCTTACATTGCTCAATGTTGGTTTTAGTCGCGTACTCATGCCGCGCTGGGCCTATATGGCGCATGAGGGAAAACAGCAGGAAATAGTGAGTATGGCTAACCGCGTTAAATGGATATTAGTTTCCATGGTCGTGGTTTACGTCGCGCTATTGTTGCTGGTTAAAGATTGGCTTACGCCACTGCTATTGACTGGTGCCTATACGCAAACCAGTTCTTTGATCGCTATGTGGGGCGTATTGTTTGCGCTACAGGCAGTACGTAATAATTATTCATCGCTATTGCAAGTATTTAAGCGCTTTCGCGACATCACGCTGGCGAATACGGCCACGGCACTAGGCGTCTTAATCATGGGTGCAGTATTGATTAAAATGTATGGCATAAAAGGCAGCATGATTACCATGATCATCGGCGAATTCGCCCTGACAATACTTTTGATTTATGGATTTAGAAATGTCAGAAATAAAACAGCATATTGATATTTGTATTGCTTCTTATAAGCGACCGCAACTGCTGGCGCGATTACTCGTCAGTCTGGGCGAGCAGCAGTTGCCCGAAGACGTGACCATCGGCATTATCGTGGTCGATAACGACCCACAAGGTACGGCGCATGATGCGGTAAAAAAGGCATCAGCAGCTGGAATGCCGATAAGATATTTTTCTCAGCCAAAGAAAAATATTGCCGTTACGCGCAATATGGCTGCCGCCAATGCGCGGGGAGAATACATAGCTTATATCGATGATGACGAATACGCGGAGCCCGGTTGGCTGCTGAATCTTTATCAGGCGATGCAGGCTTATCAGGCGGACATGGTGTTTGGGCCGGTGATTTGCGAAGTGCCTGCAGACGCGCCCGACTGGCTGCTAAAGGGAGATTTTTTTAATTGGCCTCGCTATAAAACCGGTACGGTCATACCCGGGCGCGGCACCGGCAATGTTTTAATACGAGCCAAAGCAATGCCTGACCGGAACGCACCGTTTGATCCAAAATTTGGATTGTCTGGCGGGGAAGATACAGATTTTTTTAGTCGTATGCAGAAAAGCGGCGCAAAGTTGATTTGGTGTGATGAGGCAGTGGCGCGCGAGACGCTGGTTCCAGAGCGCTTTAGCGCAAATTATTTAATTCGCCGAGCGTTCAGAGGCGGCCAGACATTTGCAGTGATTTACATTAAACCGCAGAGCGCGTTTAAAAAAATCCCTTGGTTTATTTATCGCGTAGCGCTAGTTTTGGTTGCGTTGATAGGAGCGGTATTCGCCTGGCCTATGCGAAAAGCCTGGGGCGTAAAATGCTTTCAGAAAGTGGCTAGCAATATCGGCCAGCTATCCTCTTTATTGCCTTATCGTTTCGAAGAATACGCGGAGAAGTGATCGTGCGCTTATTGGTTCAGAAGGGTCAAGCAATCAGTTACTGGAATTCAGTCAAAGCAGGCTTTCCTCTGCTTTGTTTGCTGATGGGTGACTTCATCACCATTGCAAAACCTGCTGCAGACGGTCACGGTATGTTGATGGACTTCGAAACTTATCGCTTATTTATTTTTGGCGGCCTCTATTTATTTTCTGCCTGGGTCATCTATTTGCGACGAGTAGATTTCTATACTCTTATGAATGGGCATTGGCTCTATATCGTTTTTTTGATCTATGCTTTTTCTTCATTTCTTTGGGCGGTCAATCCCGTCAAAGCCTTAACGGTTTGCAGTCATCTTCTTGGACATTATTTGATTGCCATGGCGTGGTTACTTATGTTCCGCGGCCATGAAATATCTCTGCTCAGGGTGTATTGCCTGTTTTCCTACGTATTTATACCCGCTTGTCTTGTTACGGCACTCTTTTTCCCTGATCGTAATATACACGTTGTGACTGGCCGCTGGATGGGCCTGACCTGGAACCCTAATTCTCTAGGCGGCGCAGTCATGATTTGCGTGTGGGCCAACGTCAGTTATTTTCTTTATGCAGAAAAATTATTGATGCGATTGTGGATTGGAGTATCCATTCTCGGCGCGTTTGTGCTACTTGTCGGCGCAGGCAGCGTGACCTCTTTAGCTTTATCTGCTGCAGTAGTTCTAGGCGTACCACTTTTTTATTGGTTCGCCAGCAGT
>JBEEJL010000329.1:0-4828 GCA_041169175.1 Pseudomonadota bacterium
CCCCCGGCCCGGCTGCCGCGACCCACAACATATGTTGTTTCGGTTTGCGTAGCTGACTGAAATTTACCGGTACGGGTTTGGCATAACCAAACAACATGCCGCCAGAACTGACCAACAACAAAAGTATCGGCAGCGCGATAGTGCCGATAGGATCAATGTGTTTTATCGGATTGAGCGTGACGCGACCGAGCATAAACGCCGTCGGATCGCCAAAATATTTTGCGACATAACCGTGCGCGGCTTCATGCACGGTTACTGCGAAAATAACCGGAATGGCGTAAATCGCAATATTTTTAATTATTTCTTCCACGATGTTTATCCTAAATTATTCAATATAATCAATTATTTACGATCATTCAAAACTGAATGATGTAATGTCGCCTTTGCCTTGTCGCACCAACACTGGCAGCGCGTGGGTCAAATCTATCACGGTTGTCATGTCGGTGCCGCACGATCCGCCGTCGAGAATCAAATCGACTTCGTGTTCCAGTCGTTCGCGTATTTCGTGCGCGTCATTTAATGGCGCATCATCGCCGGGCATGATCAAGGTGGAGCTTAATAGCGGCTCGTTTAACTCTGCCAGTAGCGCATGCGCGACCGGATTTTGCGGCACGCGAATGCCGATGGTGCTGCGTTTGGGATTGAGCAGGCGCTTCGGCACATCACCGGTCGCTTGCAAAATAAAGGTGTAGCTGCCCGGCGTGTGTTGCTTGATCAATTTAAATTGCAAATTATCCACGCGCGCGAACTTGCCGACTTCGGATAAATCGCGACAGACCAAGGTGAAATGATGATGCTCGTCCACATCGCGAATACGCCGAATGCGTTCCATCGCGGCCTTGTCGCCGATGTGACAACCGAGGGCGTAACACGAGTCGGTCGGATAGACGATGACGCCGCCTTTACGGATAATTTCTACCGCACTGCGGATCAGGCGTTGTTGCGGATTGTCTGGATGAATTTCAAAGTATTGCGACATGGATTTTTATTTGAAGTTAATGATCGGATGCGCGTCCCACACGGCAAGTAAATCTGCGGGTAAATTCGGCAAGCGACCCGGCTCGGTGTAGCTCTCGCCCGGGCCATGATAATCAGAACCGCGCGAGGCGGCCAAATCAAATTCTTTCGCCAATGCGCCGTATTGTCCCGCTTGGTCTTTGGTGTGATTACTGGTGACGACTTCTATTGCGCGGCCGCCGAGCGATTTGAATTCGGTAATCAAACGGCGCATCGCGGCAGCGGAAATATCGTAGCGTCCCGGATGCGCGATGACGGCGATGCCGCCAGCGCCGACGATCCATTGTATCGTGTCGGACAGTGTCGCCCATTGGTGCGGCACAAAGCCGGGCTTGCCTTTGACTAAATATTTTTTGAACGCGGCTTTGGTATCGCTCACCAAACCTTTTTCCGCCATGTAACGCGCGAAGTGGGCGCGGCCTATCATGTCGCGATTGGTCGCGTAGGTGTACGCGCCTTCGAGAATGTCGGGTAAACCTACGCGCACGAGATCAGCGGCCATCAGTTCGGCGCGCGCATGACGACCCGCGCGGATGCTGTGCAGACCCGCGATCAACTCAGCATTTTTCGGATCGATGCCCAAACCGACGATATGCAACGTGGTTTTTTCCCAGGACACTGACACTTCGACACCGTTAATAAACAGCACGCCGAGTTTTTGCGCTTCGACGCGTGCTTCATCCAAACCACCGATATTATCGTGGTCGGTCAGCGCCAGTGCTTCAACGCCCGCGCTTGCCGCGCGCCGGACTAACTCTGCAGGCGGCAAGGTGCCGTCGGAGATATTGGAATGGCTATGGAGATCAATATTAAGCAAGGGGAGAATTAAAGTTGTGATGCAAGGCTAAATCATAGCAAAATACGGGGTTTCCTGCGCGATACTCGCGCTGGCACCCAATTCAGGCAAATGAAATAAATGATTGAAATCAAAGCTATAGACCTTAGTAATCTGCAAAACGATATGCGCACCGAAGCGTCGCGCGACATCCGCAACAGCTTTGACGTGCTGGTGGGGCCGGTGCGCGAAGCTTATGCGAAAAAATTTAGCGGTGATGTCACGGAACACTCGCCGCCAAAACTTATCAACACCATTTACGAAATTTTCGCGCTATTTGAAAAGCTCGACAAAGAATATGGCGCAGAAGGTCCGCTGCCGCTTGAGGACGCAGAAGAATTATCCGACCACGCGATTCGTTATCTGGCTGAACTCGGCAACTGGTTGCCGCGTTTGGAGCTGGGCCGTTTGCAAACTGCGTTGAACGACACCATCGTCGGCGTCGCATTGTGGGCGGTGCGGCATGAATGCGATATCGGCGTCGCGGAACCCATCGTCAACGCCCTCGCCTTGCGCGCGAATGACGCGGGCAGCAAAGAAGCGCTCGCGGCGATTTACGGCATTCAACAAGGCGTGATTAAACATCTCGCGCCGCGCTTCCAACATGATCTGGAAAAATCCGATCCGCAACGACCGTGGCGCATTCTCAATTTGAATTTCGCCATCGTCGCGATTCGCGCGCAAGATATGCGCATGATGTCCTACGCTTTTAAAACGCTTGGTGATAATCTGCCGGAAGAGTGTCGCGGCTTTTTTGATGAAGCGCTTACACTCGCGCAACACCCGGCATTTTCCGATGAAGTAAAAGATATTTTGCTCGGTGAACAAGCGCGTTGGGCTTCCAAACATTAATTCATAACTTGTTGATTATAATGAAGAAATTTATATTCGATTTATTCCCCTTGGTGCTGTTTTTTGCAGCATTCAAAGCCTTTGATATTTATGTGGCGACCAGTGTCGCCATCGCCGCATCGTTCGCACAAATCGGCTGGCTGTATTTTCGCAAGAAAAAAATTGATCCGATGTTGTGGGTGACTTTGGTCATCGTGACGGTATTCGGCGGCGCGACGATCTATTTTCATAACGAAAATTTTATTAAATGGAAGCCGACCGTGCTGTATTGGCTGTTCGCTAGCGGTTTATTGATTGCGCAATTCGGTTTCAACACTAACCTGATGCGCAAATTAATGGGTAAAGAACTCACGTTGCCCGACGCGGTGTGGAGCAAAGTCAATATTAGCTGGGCCTTATTCTTCGCTTGTTTCGGCGTGCTGAATTTATATGTCGCGTTCAATTACTCGACCGAAACCTGGGTCAGCTTCAAACTATTCGGCTGGATTATCCTGATGATTATTTTTATCATTGGGCAAGGTATCTGGCTGCACAAATATATTCCTAACGACGAGTCCAAATAATTATGCTCTATGCCATCATTTCAGAGGACGTTCCTCACTCTCTCGACAAACGCAAAAGCGCCGTCGATACGCATCGCGCGCGCCTGACTGCCCTGCAAGCGGAAGGCCGCATGATCCTCGCCGGTCCGCACCCGGCTATCGACAGCCCCGACCCCGGCGCGAATGGTTTCAGCGGCTCGCTCATCGTGGCGGAGTTTTCTTCGCTCGAAGCGGCGCAAGCGTGGGCTAATGCCGATCCTTATGTCGCAGCCGGTGTGTATGCCAAAGTGACGGTCAAGCCGTTCAAGCGAGTGTTCCCGGCGTGAGTGCAACGGTCGAACGGATGCGAGAAAAGTTGGCGGCATTGTCGCCCACCCAACTCGATATCACCGACGACAGCGCCTCACACGCCGGGCACGCTGGCGCAAAATCCGGCGGCGGGCACTTTTTTCTGACTATCGTGTCAGAGCAGTTTGTCGGCAAACTAACGCTGGCGCGGCATCGTATGATTTACGACGCGTTGGGGGATATGATGCAGCGTGAGATTCACGCATTGAGCATAAAGGCGTACACTGCTGCCGAGTTATAATTGATTGTAATAATTTTTTTGTATTTACTTGACTAAGGAAACCGAGATGTCTTACCAAAAATCTTTGCTGGTGCTTGCTATTGCTTCATTATTTACTACTTCTGCTTTTGCTGAAGGCCCGGATGCCGCAGCCAAACCTGCGGAAAAACCTGCAGAAAAAACCGCGGTTGCAAAAGTTCCGCATAAAGCCGTTAGCGTCAATGGCGTGTTGATTCCGCAAGCACGCTTTGAGTTCATGGAAAAAATGGCGACCTCGCAAGGACAACCTGATTCCCCTGAATTGCATGGCATGGTGAAAGAAAATTTGGTCAATCAGGAAATCCTGGTGCAAGAAGCGACGAAAAAAGGTCTGGATAAAACACCCGAAGTCGCGATGCAATTGGAAATGATGCGTCAACAAATTTTGGGCCGTGCGGCGATCGGCGAATACGTCAAAGCCAACCCGGTCAAAGACGAATTGCTCAAAGTTGAATACGAAAAAATGACCGCGCTGATGGGCGACAAGGAATATCACGCGAAACATATTCTGGTCGAAAAAGAAGATGAGGCCAAAGCCATCATCGCCGAGCTGAACAAAAAAGGCGACTTCGCCAAAATCGCCAAAGCCAAATCGAAAGATGCCGGCTCGGCAAAAAACGGCGGCGACCTCGAATGGCAAGCACCGAGCCGTTTCGTCAAACCCTTTTCCGACGCGATGATCGCGCTGCCAAAAGGCACCTTTAGCCAGACACCGGTGAAAAGCGATTTCGGTTATCACATCATCAAAGTAGAAGATTCACGCGCTACGCAAAAACCCGCCTTCGATCAAGTGAAAGAACAATTGAAGCCACGCCTGCAACAACAGCAAATCGAAACCATGATCACCGAAATGCGCGCCAAGGCAAAAATTGAAGAGAAATAAATTAATATAATCAAATAGTTATAGAGTTTATTGTTTAACTCGAAATAAGCAGCAAAAACAAAACGGGCCATCGAAAGATGGCCCGTTTTTTT
>JBEEJL010000330.1:0-6893 GCA_041169175.1 Pseudomonadota bacterium
GGCGAGTGGGCGGCGAAAGAAGGCAAGCATGAACAAGCGGTAGAAATCTGGAAACGTATTGAGAGCCAAAGTCCGGAGCATCTTGGTTTGGTGGCAGAAAATCTACTGCAGAGTTATCGTGAACAAAATAAGCTAAGCGAAGGCTTGAGCTTGTTACGCGGGTTTCAGGAACGTTATCCAGGGCTGGATTTACTCAATGTCGTATTCCAAGCCATGCTGGAAACCGAAGGCTCTGCCAGTGCGTATAAACTAGTGCGCGATGATTTGCGCCGTAATCCGACACTGTTGGGCCTGGATAAACTGGTCGAAGCGCGCTTGATGGAAACGCCGGTGGAAGAGCGCACCGACGTGCAAATGGTGAAAGATATTTTGCATAGTCACACTACGCGCATGGCGCTGTATCAATGCGAAGCCTGCGGCTTTCGCGGCCGTCAATTTTATTGGCACTGCCCCGCCTGCGGCGGCTGGGATACGTATCCGCCTAGACGCAATGCGGAACTCGAATTAGTGCAAACGCGGCTGAAATAATTTATAACATGCCAAATAAACCCGTCATCGTTGCGCTCGATTTTCCGCAAGCCAAACCCGCGCTGGAATTAGTTGCGCGGCTTGATCCTGCTCAATGTCGCGTCAAAGTCGGTAAAGAATTATTTACCGCAGCCGGACCGCAATTAGTCGAGGGCTTGGTCAAACGCGGCTTTGATGTGTTTCTGGATTTGAAATTCCATGATATTCCGCATACCGTTGCCGGCGCATGCAAGGCCGCGGCCTCACTCGGCGTGTGGATGATAAATGTGCATGCTTTAGGCGGCGAAGCAATGATGCGCGCCGCACGTGAAGCCATAGATAACGCTATACACAAACCTTTACTGATTGGCGTGACCATACTCACCAGTCTGGGCGATAATGAAATCAAAGTGGTCGGCTTGCACGGCAGTGCCGCGGAAAATGTTTTACGTTTGGCGCAGTTGGCCCGAGCTTGTGGACTGGATGGTGTAGTGTGTTCGTCGCAAGAAGCGCAGTTGCTACGTAAACAAATACATGCGCCGTTCGCGTTGGTTACGCCCGGTATCCGCCTGGCGGGCGCGCAAAAAGACGACCAGACTCGCGTGCTCACGCCGGTTGATGCGTTACGCGCAGGTGCCGATTATTTGGTCATAGGCAGGCCGATTACTCAGGCAGCAGATCCGCTTGCGGCATTGACTATGATAAATACGGATATTAACAATATGAAGGCAATGCAATGAAAATTACGATTATTGGTACCGGCTATGTCGGGCTGGTGAGCGGCGTATGTTTCGCTGAGCTCGGCAATGACGTGTTGTGTCTCGACGTGGACGCGGCAAAAATTGATTTGCTCAAATCCGGCGGTGTGCCGATTTACGAGCCGGGTTTGGAAGATATGCTGAAGCATAATATCGCAGCAGGTCGTCTGCATTTCACCACCGATGTGGCAGAAAGCGTGGCGTTCGGCGATGTGCAATTTATCGCCGTTGGGACCCCGCCCGATGAAGATGGCTCAGCCGATTTGAAATATGTCACTGCTGCCGCGCGCAATATCGGCAAATATATGCAAAGCCATAAAATCATCGTGGATAAATCTACCGTGCCTGTCGGCACGGCCGACAAAGTTCGCGCTGCAGTAAAGGAAGAGCTGGATAAGCGCAGCAGCAAAACCGAGTTTTCCGTTGTATCCAATCCGGAGTTTCTCAAAGAAGGCGCAGCGATCGACGACTTCATGCGCCCGGCCCGCGTAGTGGTCGGCGTGGAAGATGAGAGGGGCGCGAAAGTGATGCGCGCGCTTTACTCGCCCTTCCAACGCAATCACGATCGTATTCTGGTGATGGATATTAAATCGGCCGAGATGACCAAGTACGCCGCTAACGCCATGCTGGCTACACGTATCTCATTCATGAACGAAATGGCCTTGCTGGCAGAAAAGCTAGGCGCGGATATTGAGCATGTGCGTTTAGGCATCGGTTCCGATCCGCGTATAGGCTATGACTTTTTATATCCCGGCGTTGGTTACGGCGGCTCGTGTTTCCCCAAAGACGTGCAAGCTTTGCAGCGCACGGCACGGCAAAATAATTTTGATCTTAAAATTTTGGAAGCAGTGGAAAGCGCCAACGAGCGGCAGAAAACCGTGTTGTTGCAAAAAATACTCAAACGCTTCAATAACGATCTTTCCGGAAAGCATTTCGCCTTATGGGGCTTGGCGTTCAAACCAAAAACCGATGATATGCGTGAAGCGCCGAGTCGCGTGCTGATAGATGGTTTATGGACGCATGGCGCGACGGTGGCCGCCTACGACCCAGTGGCGATGCACGAAGCCAAACGTATTTATAAAGACGATAAACGCATTCGCTTTGCCACTTCGATGCGCGATGCGCTGGTCGGCGCCGACGCACTTGCTATCGTGACCGAATGGAAAGAATTCCGCACGCCGGATTTCCCGGGCATCAAAGCTGGTTTGAAAAACCCGCTGATTTTTGACGGGAGAAATTTATATGTGCCGCAAGATATGAAGCAGCAAGGCATCGAATATTACGGCATCGGTCGTCCGCAACCATGAGCCAGAGCGCAGCATTAAAATTGCCTGAAGCTGCCGCGCTGGCTAAAGCCCGCGTATTGGTGGTGGGCGATGTGATGCTGGATCGTTACTGGTTCGGCGAAGTAAGCCGGATTTCACCTGAAGCGCCCGTGCCAGTAGTACATGTGACGCGCACGGAAGAGCGGCCAGGCGGCGCCGCCAACGTAGCGCGTAACGTGGCAGCCCTGGGGGGCCATGCTAGCCTATTGTCTGTGGTGGGAAATGATGAAGCGGCGAAGTCGCTGAACACATTGCTCAAGCAAGGTAATGTGCATGCCGTGTTACATGCGGATGCGAGTCTGGACACCACGGTGAAGCTACGCGTGATTGGCCGGCAACAACAATTATTGCGCGTAGATTTTGAAACGCCGCCGTCGAGCGAGGCGCTGGCCAGTAAGTTGCGCGACTTCGAACGCATGATGGCGGACAGCGATGTCGTCATCATGTCCGATTACGGCAAAGGTGGGCTAACCCATATCGCGCAGATGATTGCGCTGTGTAATCAGGCTAAAAAACCCGTGCTTGTCGATCCCAAAGGCGATGATTATGCGCGCTACAAAGGTGCGACTTTGCTCACACCGAATCGGGGCGAATTCCGCGAAGTAGCCGGACGCTGGAGCGATGAAAAACAACTGACGCAAAAAGCCGAAGCCTTGCGCCGCGAATTAGGCTTGCAAGCTTTATTGGTGACGCGCAGCGAAGAGGGCATGACACTATTTCAACAAGATGATGTACTGCACGAACCGGTGCGCGCGCGCGAAGTATTCGATGTATCTGGTGCGGGCGATACGGTGATTGCCACGCTGGGTCTGATGCTGGCTGCAGGTTTATCTATGCGCGAAGCCGTACATATCGCCAATCGTGCAGCGGGTATTGTCGTTGGCAAACTCGGTACCGCTACTGTCAGTCGCGATGAATTGCAGTCTTCACGTATATAATTTAACTTATTGATTATTATGAATATTATTGTAACAGGCGCAGCCGGATTTATTGGTGCAAATATTGTGAGGGCGCTCAATGCGCGCGGCGAAAAAAATATTATCGGCGTGGATAATTTTGCCCGCGCTGACAAATTTGCCAATCTGGTCGATTGTGACATCGCCGACTATTTTGATAAACGCGAATTTCTCGACTTGGTAAAACGCGATGCGTTACCGAAAAATATTCGCGCCGTTTTGCATCAGGGCGCGTGCTCCGATACCATGGAAACCGATGGTGCCTATATGATGGAAAATAACTATCGTTATTCCATCACTTTGTTGGAATATTGCCAGCAACGCAAAATCCCCTTTATTTACGCTTCATCGGCATCGGTGTACGGCAACGGAAAAAATTTCACTGAAGACCGCGCACACGAGGCACCGCTGAATATTTACGGCTATTCGAAATTTTTGTTTGACCAATACGTGCGTAATATTTTACCCACGGCCAAAACGCAAATCGCCGGTTTCCGCTATTTCAATGTGTATGGTCCGCGCGAATATCATAAAGGCCGCATGGCGTCGGTGGCCTGGCATTTTTTCAATCAATTTCGCGCTGACGGCAAAGTGAAGTTATTCGAAGGTAGCGGCGGTTACGCCGACGGCGAACAAATCCGTGATTTTGTTTCGGTGGAAGATGTAGTCAAGGTGAATTGTCATTTTCTTGACCAGCCCAATGTTTCAGGTATTTTTAACCTTGGTAGCGGGCGCGGTCAAACCTACAACGACATGGCCCTGGCGACTATTAATGCCTGCCGCCTAGCCAAAGGCGAGCCGAAAATCAGTCTGATAGAGGCAAAAGCCAAGGGCATGATCGAATATTTGCCTTTTCCCGCCGCCCTTAAGGGGAAATACCAGAGTTATACCCAGGCCGACATGTCGGCCCTGCGCAAAGCCGGATATCTGACGCCATTCTTGTCAGTCGAGCAGGGTGTGACCCGTTACGTGCAGGAATTACTTGACGCAAAGCAGGGCTAGGGATATAAAGCGCAGTCAACCAGAATTGACGGTGGTCGTTTACTAGCCACTATCTGGGAAAACAGGAACTTGGCACGGGGTATGGGCGGCCAATTTTCTCCAGAAATAAGGGTGGCGCGCCAACTGCTCACAATAACTATTTTTTTATCATCCTCAGGAGTAAAGCATGAAAAAGTTCCTCATTTCGCTAGTAGCGTTTTTTGCCTTCACCGGCATGGCATTCGCTGCTGTTAACGTTAATACGGCTACCAAAGCTGAACTCGAAGCCCTCGACGGCATCGGCCCAGTCAAGGCGCAAGCCATTCTCGATTACCGCGCAAAAAACGGCCCATTCAAGTCTATGGAAGATCTGGACAAAGTTGACGGCGTAGGTAAAGCTACTTTGGACAAAATCCGTGGCGATGTCAGCTTGTCAGGCGCTTCTACACCAGTTAAAGCAGCTCCTAAAGCAGACATGAAAGCTGATGCTAAAGATGCGAAAAAAGAAATCAAAGCTGACGACAAGAAGCCGGCTGCTGCTACCGCCGGTGCCGCTAAAGCAGTAGAGAAAAAAGCTGAACCAGCAATGGCCGCTACCGGCAAAGCTGCAGACAAGAAAGAAATGAAAGCTGACGACAAAAAAGCTGACATGAAAAAAGAAGACAAGGCTGAAAAGAAAGCTGACGTTAAAGAAGACAAAGCAGCCAAAAAAGAAGATAAAGCGGCAGACATGAAAAAAGAAGACAAGGCCGAGAAGAAAGCTGATAAAAAAGCGGACGACAAAGCTGATAAAAAAGCCGACATGAAAAAAGAAGACAAAGCTGAAAAGAAAGCGGATGCTGCTAAAGAAGTAAAAGCAGACAAGCCATCTAAAGCCGACGCTGCTAAAGAAGCTAAAGAAGCCAAAGCTGAAAAGAAAGCTGCCGCTGCTAAAGAAGCAAAAGAAGCTAAAGCAGAAAAGAAAGCTGCAGCCAAGAAGGAAGACAAGCCTTCCAAAGCTGATAAGCAAGACGACAAAAAAGACGACGCTAAAAAGAACTAATATTCATTTAAGCGTTTCACCTAAACCCCCGCCTAGAGCGGGGGTTTTTGTTTATGGTGCGAATTAATTCGGCTGTGGGATAATGTCGGCAAAGGTAAATCTAAACAGGAAAATTGTGAAAACTCATACTCTTGAAGACTTTGTCGGCAATACGCCCTTGGTGCGTCTCAAGCGCATCCCCGGTAACACCAGTAATATTATTTTGGGCAAACTAGAAGGCAATAATCCGGCTGGTTCGGTCAAAGATCGGCCAGCACTGTCTATGATCGCGCGCGCCGAAGAGCGTGGCGACATCAAACCCGGCGACACCTTGATCGAAGCCACCAGCGGTAACACTGGCATCGCCCTGGCGATGGCGGCCGCGATGCGCGGTTATAAAATGGTGCTCATCATGCCGGAGCATTTATCCATCGAACGGCGGCAGAGCATGGCGGCATTTGGCGCGCAAATTGTGTTGACGCCGAAAGAAGGCGGCATGGAAACCGCGCGCGATATTGCCGAAAAAATGCGTGATGAAGGCAAAGGTATTATTCTCGACCAATTCGCCAACCCGGATAATCCGCGCGCGCATTACGAAGGCACCGGCCCGGAAATCTGGCGCGATACGGAGGGCAAAGTCACCCACTTCATCGCCACCATGGGCACCACCGGCACCATTATGGGCGTAGGCAAATTCCTCAAAGAAAAAAACCCCGCCATCCAGATTATCGGCGTGCATCCGGCCGATGGCGCGCAAGTGCCCGGTATTCGTAAATGGCCGGCAGCCTATTTGCCCAAAATTTATAACCGCGATGGCGTCGATCGTATCCTCGAAGTGACCCAAGCCGATGCGGAAGAACATATGCGCCGTCTGGCAAAAGAAGAGGGCATATTTGCTGGTGTCTCGTCGGGCGGCGGGCTTTGGGCCGCGTTGAAAATTTCGCAAGAAGTAGAAAATGCCGTCATTGTTCACATCGTCTGCGATCGTGGCGATCGCTATCTCTCGACCGGAGTTTTCCCCGCGTAATATTTACGCCGTATTTGTCCCAAAAAAATAACACCCCGCCTGAATATAAAACTTATGTTACGCCAGTGTGCGCAAGTTAACAGCGCATAGATGCGCGCGTCTGGATAATTCACCAAGCTCGAATATAAATCCGCTTAGTGCGAGATATCAGCCAAAAAAATACACGAATAAAAGGCGCAGACGTGAATTCACCCGATATGATTTTTAATAAAACACTGATGCAACAGCTCCGCCTCGTTGGCGAACGTGATGCTCGTCTGCCCGCTAATCAGTCTGATTGGGAGGCGCTATTGCTTCAAGTCAGTACGGCATTGACCA
>JBEEJL010000331.1:0-6699 GCA_041169175.1 Pseudomonadota bacterium
ATATTCAGGTAAACCGGCTTGGCCGATTTGCCTTCGATGATGACCATATCCCAGCCGGCAAACTTCAGTTCTGCACCGAAATAGCCGCCGGAGTTGGAGCAAGCAATTGCGCCAGTCAACGGGCCTTTAGTGATAACGGAATAACGACCGCCAGTGGAAGCCATCGTGCCAGTGAGCGGGCCGGTCGCCAGAATCAATTTATTTTCAGGCGAAAGTGGATCGACTTTCGGGCTGACTTCGTTAACGAAATATTTGGTAGCCAGACCGCGTTGACCGAGATACTGATCGGCCCATTGCATATTGAGCGGTTCAGAGGTGCATTTGCCTGTGGTCAGGTTTACGCGTAAAACTTTTTGGGTCCATGCCATGGTATTTTCTCCTGTAAGAGTTCAGATTACGCGCGAACAGCGGTATCGAGTTTTTGCGCCCATTGACGCATTTTGTCGAGGCCGGTCCAGTCGGAATCGATGTAAGTGATGGCGCCGGTAGGGCAAGCTTGCGCACAAGCCGGGTCGCCGCCACACAAATCACATTTCATTACTTTGCCCGTATCGTGATTGTAATTCACCGTGCCGAATGGGCAGGCGATGGTACAAACTTTACAACCTACGCATACGTCTTCGAGAATGATTTTTGCGCCAGTATTCGCGTCAAGTTTAATGGCTTCAACTGGGCAAGCATGCAAACACCAGGCTTCTGCGCACTGGGTGCAAGTGTAAGGAACCTTGCGGCCTTCGTGGTGGAAGTCGAATACCTTGATACGAGATTTAGAGTTGTTGAAAACGCCTTCGTTCTCGTATGAGCAAGCCATTTCACATTGCAGACAGCCTGTGCATTTGGCGGGGTCGATATGCAGCGATTTTTGCATGGTTCCTCCTAAAAAATTTTTGAAATATTGTTGTAATAACCCGATGTAATAAAAAGCAATAGTCATGCCACGCAAATTGCAGCGCATTTAAGGGGTTGATTGCATAATCATCTGTCGGCGCAGCTAAAAAAATTCCAGTAAAATCAACAGTCGATCTTGCGCCATTCCTGTGGCAAAAACAGTCAAGTGTCACGTTGTGTCACAGCACAGAAGTTAGCGGGTTTTTTTGCTTTGACGCAGACAATTACATGAATTTTTTCAGAAAAATAGCGATATAGCGCAACACAAATTGACCCGCCGCTGCTGCGCCTGTAAGATGCGTGCTTCGGGGTGTAGCGTAGCCTGGTAGCGCGCCTGCTTTGGGAGCAGGATGTCGGGAGTTCAAATCTCTCCACCCCGACCAATCATTAGTAACCGTGCCCGTAGCTCAACCGGATAGAGCACCAGCCTTCTAAGCTGGGGGTTGCAGGTTCGATTCCTGTCGGGCACACCACTGTGCCCCACAGAACGCTTTCAATGGTGGCTGTAGCTCAGCGGTAGAGTCCCGGATTGTGATTCCGGTCGTCGTGGGTTCGAACCCCATCAGCCACCCCAAAAACTTCAATATAATCAAATAGTTAGCTAAACTTCACTGTGCGTACCCTTTGCGCCAGTTGATTGATATTTTCTGCTTGGTCATTTCCGTAACGTAAACCCACATATAAAGCGGTAATAGCACGCGCTTGTTCTGCGAGTTCCGGGTTGTCGTGTTCGATCCGCTTGAGAAAATCTAGCGGTCCTTCGTGAGCTGCGCGTGCCAGGCCGCGTCGCGCAAGCTGAGCACAAAATTTTTCATAATGTTTTTGTGCGGCATCTTGTTTGGCGCGTTGTTTCGGCGCGAGTAAAAATGCGGCGAGAATCGCCCCGGCGGCGCTGGCGAGTAGCGCCATCCACATCGCCATATTGCGCCAATCGACCTCGCCCAAACCCAGGCTCGACAGAAATTTCTGCTGGCGCTCCATGTTATAGCCGAGCACCCACACGTTGTAACGATTATTCAGCGCGTCCCAATTCAGCCGCAGCGAATTGAGCCAAGTGATTTGTTTCGGAAACGGAATCCCGGCGAAATTGGCAGCAGAAGACGGTAGTGCAGCTTCCATGCCGACTTCAATGCGATCCGGCGACACAGCCGCAGTCGGATCGACGCGCACCCAGCCGCGTTTCGGCAGCCACACTTCGGCCCATGCGTGCGCGTCGGATTGACGCACGATTAAATAATTGCCGACTGGATTAATTTCGCCGCCTTGATAGCCAGTGACTATGCGCGCGGGCACGCCGGCCGCGCGCATAAGATAAACAAAACTGCTGGCGTAATGTTCGCAGAATCCGCTACGGGTACGGAACATAAATTCGTCAATCGGATTGTCGCCTAGCAGTGACGGCGACAAGGTGTAACTGAACGGGTTTTCGCGAAAATATATCAGTGCTTTTTTTACAATGGTTTGGCCGTTGGAATTTTCGTCGCGCCATTTGTTTGCTAACGCACGCGTTTTTTCTGCACCGGCTTGGGGTAGCATGAGCGCTCGTTGTAGTTCTTCTTTAGCTTCATTTTCACCGAGCGAGTATTTCAAATGTGATGATGCGCGATAGCGTAAGCGCGTATTAATCGGTGCCGGTGAGATTAATTGATAATCCGCCGTGGCGCGCAAACCTGAGGGCGTTTGTGCGGGAAGATCCAGCGCGAAGGCCCAAGGTTTTTCCGACGCTTCCATGGTGATGTTGTAGCTAATAGTTTCGCCTATCGGCGTGAACGCTGCGCTATCTTTCGGATAAGCTTTACGTACGCGCCAGATATTATTTTCCACATCCCACATCACCGGGCCGCGCCAATATAAGGAGGCGGGCGAGGGCATCGCGGCGTCAAACTCCGCGCGGAAGGCGACTTCGCTCGACAACGCGAGTTCATTCACGTTGCCGATTTCCAGTTTTTCGCTCAGGCCGGATTTCGACACGTGTTTGTTTTGCGGCATGCTCCACAGCGGGCCGCCGACGCGCGGAAATAAAATAAATAAAATCAGCATCATTGGTACGGCTTGTAATAGCAAGCGCGCGGCAGGCATGAGTCTTTCGCGAAATCCGGCGGCGTTATCGGTACGATGGATGCCGACCACCGCGGCAGTGATCAACCATGCGACCATTAGTGCGTAAGCACCGAGTGTCATTGATTGGGAATATAAAAATTCTGTCAGCACCATAAAATAACCGAGGAATGCGGTCAGCATCGCGTCGCGACGGTTGCGCATTTCCAATAATTTCAGGCTCGACATAATCAACAATAATGCGACGCCCGCATCGCGTCCAACTAAAGTGCGGTAGCCGAGATAAATACCTGCCATCGCGATGGCGGCGAGCGCGAGGATTTGCCAGCGCGGCGGCATGGCGCGACCGCGCCAGGAGATATAAGCACGCCAAGCCAAGGTGAAAAAAAAGAATGCGCTGACCCACGGCGCGATTAACAACACATGCGGAATCGCCGCCAGCAATAATCCGGCCGCCAGCCACAACACATCCGTGCGCGGCAGCGGTGCGAAGGTCGGTGGAATTTTTTTCGCGCGCGCCATGTCAATCAAGACCGTACAGCGCCAAGGTTTCAAGACAACCCGCGCGATGCTCCGCGCCATGCGCAAGACCGGTACTTTTGTTCGGCAAACGCAAGCCGTAATGTAGTTGCGCTTTGTCCGCGTCGAGCACCCAGCGCGTTAAACGTGACAAGCGCGCTTCAGTATCCAGCCCCTCCAGCGCCGAAAAATCCAGCCACACTTCGCCGCCGCTTTCGCCGCTGAATTGCTTGGTGAGTAAACCTTTTTCTTGCGCCACGGCTTTCCAAGCGATATGTTTCGGCGAATCGCCGGCGCGGAAATTACGCAAGCTGGCGAAATCGTCATTGCCGATTTCCTGCTTCGCTGCGCCGCCGGTTTTTCTGCCGCTTAAAGGTAAACCGGGCGCATTCATTTCCGGGCGCGGATAGACGAGACATTTTGTGTCGAGGTAAACATAGGTCCACGCATGCAATAAGCCGAGCGGATATTCGGTAAACAAATGAAAGCGCGGTGATTTCAGCCAGCCGCGTTTTTCTGTCGGCGCGCGCAATGAAAGTTGCGCATGTTGGCGCGGCGGCACGTTAACGTAGGCGGTGGGCGTTGGCGCAGTTTGCATCAAGCCGATGGTGTAGCGATGCAGGCCGCCTTTATTTTCCACGCCGATTTCAAACACCGCATCATCAGCGGCAAACACGGGCGGACTCTTAATCGACTCCACCCACAGCCCAGCCAAGTTGCGCCAAGTATGCAATATCGACACCAAGCCCATCGAGACTAAAAGAAACGTCAACACAAAACCAAGGCCGAGGCCGTAGTTAATCGAGCCTACCAGCAACAATAAAAGTAACAACGCGAACAACATACCGTGGCGCGTGGGCAAAATATAAATACGTCGTTGCGTTAAATGTACCGCGCCGCTTTGCACGCCGTTACGTTTCAACGACCACGCGTTTAAGCGTTGCGAAAAAATATTTATCAATTGCAGTGGAATCGCCATGGCTTTATTTAAATCGGCGCTGGAAAAAAACGGATTGAATTGTAGAAAAGGACAGCTGTTTGATTGTAAAAATATTTAATATAATCAAATAGTTATGGTATTGCTACGGCCTCGACTAATTCGCGCACCACATCAACTGATTTTGCGTTGCCGTGATCGTTTATTTTATGTAATCGATGGCCGACAACAGCAGGTAATACCGCCTGCAAATCTTCCGGTACCACATGTTTGCGGCCATCAAGCAGCGCCCATGCTTGCGCACTATGTAACAACGCCAAGCCTGCGCGCGGACTAAGACCGGAGGCATAAACAGCAGGGCGACGCGTGTGCGCGATTAAAGCTTGGGCGTAATCGAGTAAGGCATCCGATACATGCACTTGCGTTACTTGCGCTTGAATGTCACGCAAGGAGTCGCCATTCAAACAAGCTTGCAACGATTGAACCATGTCGCGCCGGTCGCGACCTTTGAGCAATTCGCGTTCGGCATTCGCGTCAGGATAGCCGAGCTCGATGCGCATAAGAAAACGGTCGAGCTGGGATTCAGGCAAAGGAAAGGTGCCGATTTGCTGCGTCGGGTTTTGCGTCGCGATGACGACAAACGGTTGCGGCAGCTTGCGCGTTTCGCCTTCGGCGGTGACTTGATTTTCTTCCATCGCTTCGAGCAAAGCGCTTTGCGTTTTCGGTGTCGCGCGGTTGATTTCGTCAGCCAAAATAAATTGGCTAAATACCGGGCCGGGATGAAATACAAAGCCCGCGCTGTCGCGGTCATAGACCGATACGCCGATAATGTCGGCGGGCAATAAATCGCTCGTGAATTGAATCCGCTGAAATTCCAAACCGAGTAATTTTGCCAACACATGCGCCAGCGTCGTCTTGCCCACGCCGGGCACATCTTCAATCAGCAAATGTCCGCGCGCCAGGATGCAGGCGAGCGCGAGGCGTAATTGATGATTTTTGCCTAGAATCACCGTGGCAGCTTCGCGCAGCAATTGATCGGTGGCGGAGGCGTGGGCTTCACTGCGCGGCAAGATTTTGTTAAGCATGATGACCTAGATCTAAATGCGGGTGATAAATATAGTGGATGAAAACATTAAAGCCTATGACACAGCGCATAGCAAGCATCAACTAGGGCCGGGTCGCAATTGTTTTAGTTCTTGTCAGAAAACAGAAATAAATGTAACATCATGATTATATTATATTTTTTTCATATAACACAGTTGTTTTGCGGCCTAAGTAGATTTAGCTTGATGTGCTAAACACAGGCAATGCAGGTATCATTGCGCGAAACTAAATTAATCCATCCGGCCAGCGTTTGAAACCATCACCGCAAAAATTTACCGTCGTTGCACTTGCGCTGCTGCTGCAAAGCGCCCTCGCATTTGCGCAGAATATCGATCCGCTACTGCAACAGGCCGAGACCTTGTTGTCGGCAGGGAAAGCGACTGAGGCCACACAACTATTGGCACCGCTTCAGGCGCAGCAAAATAAAGATGCTCGCGTCGCCTATCTTTACGGCGCGAGTTTGCTCGAATCGAATCGCGCCGCTGAAGCGATTGCGCCATTAAAACAGGCGCTGGCTTTGAACCCTCTGTTTGCAGCTGCACGACTCGACTTGGGCCGCGCGCATTTTGCCGTCGGTAATTTCGACGAAGCGAAAAGTGCTTTTATCACCGCCAAATATCAGAATCCACCGGCTGCGGCGCAACAGGCTATCGATTATCACTTGGCGGAAATTGAGCGCGGGGGCAGTGCGAATAATATTTCTGCTAACGCCTATTCCTCTGCGACAGTAGGGCGCGATAGCAATGTATCTGGAGGGTTGAAAGACGGCCAGATATTCTTGCTTGATCTTGACAAGGGCATAGAAACACCATTTCCGGTAGATAAAAATAATCTCAAGGCATCGGATGCCTATGTATCCTACAACGTCGGCGCGAACCTGCGATTGGCGTTGGATTATGATATGGCGCTGTTCGCCAATGCGGATGTGCAAAAGCGCGAAAATAATACCTTGCGCATTTTTGATTCCGTGAACGGTGTGCTGAACTTGGGCTTAGAGAAAAATCTGGGCCAGTCAAATTTCAAAATCAGTGGTAACTTCGGCCGCGGTATTCTCGATTACGCCAATCTGCGGCGTAATAATGGCGGCACGTTTGAATGGCGTTATGACATTTCCCGGCTCGACCAGCTTACTTTTTATGCACAAGCTTGGCGAGTACGTTTTTATCCTCAGGCTTATCGTGATTACGATGTGA
>JBEEJL010000332.1:0-3671 GCA_041169175.1 Pseudomonadota bacterium
GGGTGTCAGTCCCTTAGGAATCCCATTCGGGTACTGCGTTGCAATAAGCTCCTTGATTTTTTCTGCTCGGTTTTCCGGGTTCGGGTGTGAACTGAACATTTCCGGGGGGCGTCCGCGACCCGAGGTAGCCTTGTCGAGAATTTCCATCACGCCTAACATCGCGCGCGGATCATAGCCAGACTCTCCGCCTAGCCGTACTCCGAGGGCATCGGCTTCAAGCTCATCGTTGCGGCCGTATTTCATATTGATTGCGCTGGAAATCATTTGCGCCATGCCGCCAGCGCCGCCAGTGGGATCGACTGCGATCACTGCAGCGCTGGTTAGACCTTGTGTAAGCCCGGCTTTGGCCATGTGCTCTGCCGAATGACGCGCGACGACGTGGCCAACTTCATGACCGAGTACGCCCGCAAGTTCGCCTTCGGTGCGTAGCAATTTCAACAAGCCAACGGTGATAAATATTTGCCCGCCGGGTAAGGCGAAGGCGTTGATGGTTTCAGGATCAGCGAGCAAATGAAAATCGTATTTATAAGGTGACTTCGCTGCCACTGAGCTGGCGACGACTCTCTGACCGACTTTTTTCACTAATGCTTGCGCCTGCGGATTGTTCGCCAAGCCGCCCATTTCTTGCGCCATTTGCGGGGCCGATTGCAGGCCGAGCGCAATTTCTTGCTCCGGTGATAATTTAATGTGCTGCTTTTCGCCGGTGATGGTATTGACTGAAGTGCTGCTGTAATACGAAATCACCGAAAATAGCGCGATGACTAAGCCTATGATTAATCTGATTTTCATGATTTTCCTTGCCCCTAAAATTTATAAGCTAATGGTAGAGCTTCGGACGTCGGATGTAAATCCAGCAACTAAGCTTAGAAAAAAAATTTGCATTTTGTTAATATTTCTATATTATTGGAAATATGGAATCAAATCTTGTGATTAAAGCATTAGGCGCGCTGGCGCAGGAAACCCGTCTGGCGATTTTTCGCCTGCTCGTGCAACGCGGGCCGGAAGGCTACGCAGCGGGTGCGATTGGCGAAATGCTTTCACTGCCGAATGCGACCCTATCGTTTCATTTAAAAGAGTTGACGGCGGCACAACTGATTACGCCGCAGCCCTCAGGCCGCTCGATTATTTATACCGCAGATTTTTCCGCTATGAATCAATTGCTGGAATTCCTCACTGAGAATTGTTGTGCAGGGAACAGCTGCATTTCATCTACTAAATCTTCCGTTTTATCAAAGAAAAAATGAATATTCTATTTTTATGTACCGCCAATTCCGCACGCAGCGTGATGGCGGAAGGTTTGATGACGATCAAAAGCAAAGGTCGCTTTGTCGGCTACAGCGCGGGCAGCCACCCCGGTGGCAAAGTGAATCCGTTTGCGCTAGAGATGTTGAAAACCGTCGGTTACACCACAGAAAAATTGCGCAGCAAAAGTTGGGATGAATTTGCCACGCCGAATGCGCCACACATGGACATTGTGATTACCGTCTGCGCCAACGCGGCGGGTGAAGTGTGTCCGGTGTGGCCCGGCCATCCGAGCACCGCGCATTGGGGTTTCAACGACCCGGCGGCGGAGCAGGGCAGCGACGAGAAAAAGCGCGCCGCGTTCAAGAAAATATTTTTGCAAATTGAAAAACGTATCGAGAAATTTCTCGCGCTGCCGCTCGACAAATTGACTGACGCAGAGCTAAAAAGAGAGTTGAAAAAAATCGGCGACACCGCTCCATGAATCTGCGCAAAGCCTTTCTTGCCGAGCTAATTGGCACTGCGTTTCTGCTCGCCATCGTTGTTGGCTCCGGCATCATGGGCGAGCGCTTGGCGAACGGTAATAATGCGATTGCGTTACTGGCGAATTCGCTAGCGACCGGTGCGGGATTGGTGGCGTTGATCATTACCTTCGGCCCCCACTCCGGCGCGCATTTTAATCCTGTGGTGACGCTGGCTGAAGCAGGATTAAACAACATAAGTTGGCGTGTTGTGCCTGTTTATTTGGCAGCTCAAATTATCGGTGCGTTCGCCGGTGTCGCTGCCGCGCACTTTATGTTCGAGTTACCGCTGTTCACCGCGTCCGAACATTTACGCACCGGCCCGTCGCAATGGTTCAGCGAGTTCGTAGCCACTTTTGGTTTGCTCACGGTGATTTTGCATGGTGTGGAAAATCGCGTCAGTGCTGTGCCGTATATGGTTGGCGCGTATATCACAGCAGCATATTGGTTTACTTCTTCAACATCGTTCGCTAATCCTGCTGTCACTTTAGCTCGCGCGACGACCAATACTTTTTCGGGAATATATCCTGCGCACGCGCCAGCGTTTATCATCGCACAAATAATAGGTTTAGCAGCAGCAGTGGCATTCTATAAAGTTCAATATAAACAATAGGTTATATTATAGGAGGTTTTATGCTTTTAGTGCTTACGATACTCGCTGGCGTGCTGTTATTTATCGCCGAAAAAAAGTTTCCGGCTAATCATATGCCCAGCGTAAAAGGCTGGTATCCACGCGCTGCGATATTCAATTTATTGCCGCTGCCATTTTTATTGCTTGCAGGTTTAACTTGGGAGCCGTGGTTGCGTATGCATGCGTTATTTGAATTACATGGCTTGCCGCCAGCAATCGGCGGACTATTAGGTTTCATCGCTTTCCAATTTACTTTTTATTGGTGGCATCGCTTGCGTCATAACAATAAATTTTTATGGCGCTCATTGCATCAGCTACATCACAGCGCGCAGCGGCTGGAAGTGCTGACGGCGTATTATGCGCATCCGCTGGATTTCACCTTGAATCTATTGCTAAGCGGTAGCGTATTGTATGGCGTGATGGGCTTATCCGTAGAAGGCGTTGCTTGGTTCGCATTGATAGAAGGCGCATACGATTACTTCACCCACGCAAATATTGCCACGCCGCATTGGCTTGGTTATTTTGTTCAGCGTCCTGAAATGCATCGTGTGCATCACGAATATCAATTGCATAAAAATAATTACGCCTTGCCAATATGGGATAAATTATTTGGCACCTACAGCAATCCAATAACGTCACCTGCGCGTTGTGGTTTCGATGAGGAAAAAGAGACCGAAGTATCGGCAATGTTATTAATGGTCGATGTCCATCACGTTAAACCGTGGCGCTGCTGCGGCTGGCAAAGTCAGACATGAAAAATATTATCATTCCAGATGATTGCCAACGCATCGCCCTTTGCGGCGGGCCGTACAATAATTTTTCCGCCACGGAAAAATTTCTCGCCGAAACAATATCTATTGAAAACAGATTTTGCCTCGGCGACATGGGCGGTTTCGGCCCGCATCCCAACCGCACCATTGAGTTGATGCGCGACGCAGGTGTGGTGTGTGTGCAGGGCAATTACGACGACTCCGTCGGCAACGGCGAAGTGGATTGCGGCTGCGGCTACATCGATCCGCTTGATAGAAAATTCGCGCAAATCAGTTTCGATTACACCTTCAAAAACACCAGCGAACAAAATCGCGCCTGGCTGCGCGAACTACCAATACAAATTATCTTGCAATGGCGCGGCAATAAAATCCTGCTCTGCCACGGCAGCCCGGACGAAGTAAACGAATTCGTTTGGCAATCGGAAACTGACGACGCACGTATCGCAGAGTGGCTAGAGCAATATCAAGTCGATGGTATTTGCGCCACACACTCTGGCATTCCGTGGT
>JBEEJL010000333.1:0-4436 GCA_041169175.1 Pseudomonadota bacterium
GCACCAAGCTTGAAATAAAGCTTTATTATTTTCCCATTGAATTGCATCATATTCAGGTCGAAATGCGCGTTCAGTCGCGTGGGGAAAGTGATACAGAATATTAAAATAAAATTCGCGCCAGATGAGTTCGGACAACCAGCATGCCGCGCCAGAATTAGTTTCCGCGCGCGCCACGCGCACTAACTCGCGGATGGAAATCGTACCGAAGCGTTGATGCACCGATAGATACGACACGCCGCGCACCGCAGGGAAATCGCGCGCATCCTGGTAGTCTTTCATGCGCGCGCGGAAGTCAGCGAGCAGTTGTTGTGCGCCCGACATGCCGCATTGTATGTATTTGATTATATTAGTCTTTTCAAAGCCCATTTGTTCTAGTGTTGGCACCGATTTTTGCGTCGGCGGCGCGAAATATTTTTTATACTTTTCTATTTCATGTGGCGTCACATCGTCTTCGGTTAATCGTTTTAACCACGCATTTTTATACGGTGTAAAAACGGTAAATGGTTTTCCCGCTTGCGTCAGCACTTCGTGTTTTTCAAAAGTGACTTGATCTTTACTGCTGTGAAAATCAATTCCGCTTTGATGTAATGCCTCTGCGACTAGCGCATCGCGCGCCATCGCCTGCGGCTCATAATCGTGATTAGCAAACACCGCGTTCACACTCAGTTCGCGCGCGATGCGCGGCAATTGATGCGCAGCATTTCCATGCAACACGATCAAACCGCCGCCCATTTTCTCCAGCGCTTGTTGTAATTCGATGATGCTGTGCCAAATGAATTCCACGCGCCGGTCGGCTTTGCTTGGGAGCTTATCGAGAATTTGCGTGTCGAAAATAAATACGCAATGCACGCTACGCGACTGGGTTAATGCAAGATGGAGCGCGGCGTGGTCGTAGTCGCGCAAGTCGCGGCGAAACCAGCAAAGCGAAGCATCGTAGAGTGGAGTCATGCAGAGAAACCCATTATTTTGATTGTAAACACAGCGGCTTACGACTAGAATACACCTTTGCACATCATGCAAAATACCAATCTCACCGCACACTTCTTGATTGCCATGCCGGCGATGCAGGATCCTTATTTCTCCAAGACCCTCACCTATATTTGCCAACACGGCGAACAAGGCGCGCTCGGTGTCGTCGTGAATAAGCCGATAGACCTGAGTTTACAAGATTTGTTCGAGCAAATCGGTATGGAGTTACATCAACCGTCCTACACCGACTTGCCCGTCTATTTCGGCGGCCCGGTACAAACTAACCAGGGTTTTGTTTTGCATCAGCCGATCGGCGAATGGCAATCGACGCTGAATGTTGCGGGCGAAGTCGGCCTCACCTCGTCTAAAGATATTCTGCAAGCCACGCGTGACGGCACGGGGCCGGAAAAAATTCTGGTTACGCTGGGTTACGCTGGCTGGTCGGCGGGCCAGCTCGAACATGAAATTAAACTCAATGGCTGGCTCACCGTGAAAGCGAATCCACACATTATTTTCGATACGCCAGCGGAAGAACGCTTACCCGCCGCAATGCAATTGCTCGGTTTTAATCTGGCTAATTTGTCTGATCAAGCGGGGCACGCCTAATGACTGCGTCTGTTACATTTGAATTGCCCAAGCACGGCAGCGTCCTTTGTTTTGATTTCGGCGAAAAGCGCATCGGCGTTGCCGTCGGCGAATTGCATATTAAAATGGCGCATCCACTTAGCGTCATCAACACCGAAGTGAATGAAAAAAGATTCGACGCGATTCAGGATTTGATCACCGAACACCGCCCCGTCATGTTGGTGGTCGGCATGCCCAGTTACGAAGACGGCGGCGAGCATCCGGTGGCTAAATTGGCGCGCAAATTCGCCGGGCGCGTCAGTGGGCGATTTAATCTGCGCGTCGTGCTGGTGGATGAACGTCTCAGTTCGGCCTCGGCAGAGTCGGCGCTGGACGAAGCCGGTGTACACGGCAAGCGACAAAAATTATATGTGGACCAAGTCGCCGCACAACAAATCCTGCAAGGTTTTTTTAACGATCCGAAAATTGTTCCGTAAAAAAATTAAGAGAAAAAATGACCGCACAAAATTTACCTGATGCCGAAACTCTGCTCGCAGAGTTAACCAAAAAAATGCAACCAGCCGTGAACACCAATACCGCATTGGTCGGTATTCATACCGGCGGCGTATGGCTGGCGCAACGTCTGCATCAAGCATTAAAAATCGCGCATCCGCTGGGTAGCTTAGATGTGAGTTTTTATCGCGACGATTTCGGCAAAATCGGTTTGCATGCACAGACCAAATCGTCAGCGATTCCTTTCGAGGTCGAAGGCCGCGACATCATAGTCATCGACGACGTGCTCTATACCGGCCGCACCATTCGCGCCGCGATGAATGAGTTGTTTGATTACGGCCGACCCGCCTCAATCAGGCTCGCATGTCTAGTCGATCGTGGAGGGCGCGAGTTGCCGGTCAGCGCCGATTTTGTCGGCGCGACGCTGACTTTATCGAAGGACGAAGAATTAGTGCTCAAACAATCGAATACACTATTACAGTTGCACCAACAGAAAAAATCATAGGCGAGCACATGAAAGAAAAATCAATTAAATCAAATAGTTATAATACAATCGAAACGGGGCTATTTTAAGCATGACACTTAACCCCCAACTTAATAAAAACGGCGAGCTGACGCATTTATTATCCATCGAAGGTCTGCCGAAAAAAACGCTGCTGCATATTCTCGACACGGCGCAATCGTTTGTCAGCATCGGCGAACGCGAAGTGAAAAAAGTCCCGCTGTTGCGCGGCAAGTCGGTATTCAATTTATTTTTCGAAAATTCCACACGCACGCGCACCACATTTGAAATCGCCGCCAAAAGATTAAGTGCCGACGTGATCAATCTCAACATCGGCGCGTCCTCCACCAGCAAAGGCGAAACCCTGCTCGACACCGTCGATAATCTTGTCGCCATGAACGCGGACATGTTCGTCGTGCGCCATGCGCAAAGCGGAGCCGCGCATCTCATCGCGAAGCATGTGGTGCCGGAAATTCATGTCATCAACGCCGGCGACGGACGCCACGCGCATCCGACCCAAGGCTTGTTGGATTTATTCACCATCCGCCATTACAAAAAAGACTTCACCGGACTGCGCGTCGCCATCGTCGGCGATCTGCTCCACTCGCGTGTCGCCCGTTCGTTGATCCACGCGCTCACCATCCTCGGCACGCCCGAAGTGCGCGTCATCGGTCCGAAGACTTTAATTCCCGAAGGCGCAGAAAAACTCGGCGTGCAGATTTATCACGACATGGCTAGGGGTTTGAAAGACGTCGATGTGGTGGTGATGCTGCGCTTACAAAATGAACGCATGGGCGGCGCGCTGCTGCCCAGCGCGCAAGAATTTTTTATGAACTACGGCCTCAGCGCCGAAAAACTCGCGCTGGCCAAACCGGACGCCATCGTCATGCATCCCGGCCCGATGAATCGCGGTGTCGAGATTGATTCGAGTGTCGCCGACGGCAGACAAAGCGTCATCCTGCCGCAAGTGACTTTCGGTATCGCGGTGCGCATGGCGGTGATGAGCATCTTGGCGGGGAATTAAGGCAGAAAAATTATCGTAGAAGCGTGGCAGCAGATTGAGCAAACCTTAAGGCGAATTGGACAAGACTCCTTCCCCCTCGACGGGGGAAGGTTGGGATGGGGGCGAAAGAGTGAAGCCAGCAAAGAAAATTATTTCGCTCTCTTTATTGAGATCCCGCCAGTTACGCAAAAACATGACGGACGCCGAAAAAAAATTATGGCGCGGATTGAGAAAAAATCAGATTAACGAGCATAAGTTTCGTCGCCAGTTTTCGTTAGGAAAATACATCGTAGATTTTGTTTGCCTTGAACTGAAATTAATTATTGAAGTGGATGGCGGACAACATCAAGATCAAAGCACATACGATGAGAAGCGTGACGCTTGGTTGAGAAGCCAAAATTTTAACGTGTTGAGGTTTTGGAATAACGAAGTTTTGCAAAATTTTGAGGGCGTAATAGAAAAAATACTGTATGAGATGGAACAACCGGCCCCCCCCATCCCAACCTTCCCCCGCGAGGGGGGAAGGGGCGGCGCCTGAAATACAGCATTCGTTTGATATTGAAAAAGAGTGAATTACTAAGAGCAAACCATGAAAATCCACATTAAAAACGGTCGTCTGATCGACCCCCAAAATAACATCGACGGCGAACACGATCTGTTCATCGCCGCAGGAAAAATCGTCGCCATCGGTCAAGCGCCGAGTGGCTTTACGCCGAATAAAATTATCGATGCGACAAATCAAATCATTATTCCCGGCCTGGTCGATCTTGCAGCGCGCTTGCGCGAGCCGGGATACGAATACAAAGCCAAGCTGGAATCGGAAATGGCCGCAGCCGCAGCGGGCGGCGTGACTTCGCTTGCCTGCCCGCCCGATACCGATCCACC
>JBEEJL010000334.1:0-3661 GCA_041169175.1 Pseudomonadota bacterium
ATTCCCCACTTTGAAAAAGGGGGGTTAGGGGGGATTCAGCTTTTAAGTGCCCCGCCGATTGCTCGAGTATATAATTGTAATAATCAAGCACTCTCGCTGCACCCAAAATTAAATACAATCAAACCATGTCACTACAACAAAACAAATCCCTGCTACGCGCTTACGTTTACTCCACCGCCCCCCCTGCAAGGGCAAAATACTTGGCTGCATGCGCTACTTATCGTGCTTACCCTTGCTGTCGGCTTGGTGGTTGATAAACTCGGCGGCGTCACAGGACAAATTATTGTCAGTGTCGCGGTGTGGGCTTTATTAATGTATCTGCTTGCCCAACAAACTCCTGCATGGCGCACGACCTTAGTCTTGGCGCTTGTGTTGGTGTTTGCGATTGAGTGTCTGCTCTCTCTGGTGTTCGGTTGGTATGACTACCAGTTTTTCAACATCCCGCCGTTTGTGCCGCCCGGTCATATTTTATTGTTCATGCTCGGGCCTACGATTGCGCGAAAGCTACCCGATGTCGTCACCACCATCTCGCCGATTATTGTCGCGCTTTACGGTACGTTTGCTGCGCTGAGTGGTTGGAGTACGTTTGATAGCGCGTTGGCGATTATTTTTCTCATCGCCTATCGCTACGGCAGCTCGCGCAAAACTTACTGCATCATGATTGTATTGGCGTTGGCGCTAGAGCTATGGGGAACCTGGTTGGGCAATTGGACCTGGCGTCCTGTGACGCCATTTACTTTCGGCTTAACCACGCAGAATCCACCTTTGCTCGCGGGTGCCTTGTATGCCTGTTTCGATATGTGCGTAATGGTTATAGCGCGTGCGGTGCATCGTCGTCACATCAATGCCTCCCAACCAATTTATTCGGCGCAATCAGCGTGAAAATCCTTGAAACCGAACGCTTGGTACTTCGTACTTTTAACGCGGATGATGCCGCGTTTTATTTTGACTTGTGGAAGCAGGCTAAGTGGATTCAATTCATCGGCGATAAAAACTTTCAGTCGATTGAAGATGCGCGCGCATCGCTGATTAAAGGCCCGATGGATATGCATAGCCGTCTCGGCTTTAGTCTTTATCATGTTTCGCTTAAAGAAAATGGCGCAGCGATTGGCATGTGCGGCCTGATCAAACGCTATACGCTGGATGATGTGGATATTGGCTACGGGTTGTTGCCTGAATTTGAAGGAAAAGGCTACGCACATGAAGCAGCCGCCGCGACACTGGCTTATGCGAAAAATCATTTTGGTATCAGTCGCGTTGTCGCGATTGTGTCGCCGGATAATGTAGCTTCGATAAAACTGCTGGAAAAAATTGGTTTGCGTTTTGAAAAAATGATTGCGTTGACCGAAGGTCCGGAAGAATTGAAGTTGTATGCGGTGAATATCTAGTGTTGATTTAACGCCCAACCTGGATTACTTTTCTTTTTCTGCCGACCAATACGATAGAAAATCTCGGCCAGTCGAATTACTCAGCCCCTCAATTTTATTTCCACGCAAAACACCTGAATGATTATACGGTCCGGATTGATCTTGCGTCACGAAGGCAAAATACAATCCATTCCAATCGGTGTTGATCCGCCCTTCGCTAATTGGCGTGCCGTAAAAACTTCCTTGAAATTTTTTGCCATTTATTTCAGTCACTTCAAAAGTTTGAAAATACGCTTCCGACTGCGGCTTGGGTCGTAAATCGACTTTCCATTTTCCGATTAAAGCTTTGCTATCAGGAGAAAGACTCAATGGCGGGGTTGCGACACAGGACGACACAAGCAGAAAAAGTAAAAAGCCAATGAGCGATTTGTTCATTGCCGAATCCTTCCCTATTTATCTATGCCTTCAATTTACGCACACTTTGCTGGGCTTCCCAGCCCAGCCTACAATTTTTCCTCTGCACTCGCCACTCGCACTGGAAAATCCATCCATTCAATCTTCAATCCGCGCGAAGTCATCCAATCGGCCAGCGCCAATCCCGTCGCGGCTTTCCAAGGACGTAATTTTTCCGGTTTGATACGTTTGTATTCGGCGAGCTCCTCGTTGAGTTTAATTTCGCCCGTCGCAACGACGTGATAGCCGATGATGAGTTGATTCATGCGCTCGAAGGTGTAAAGGCCGACGAATGATACGGCAGTCGCATCAAGGTTGAGTTCTTCTTTGACTTCGCGCGCGACAGCTTCATCTGGCTTTTCGTTTTTTTCCAAAAAGCCGGTGATCAAAGCAAACATTTTTTCCGGCCAGGCAACATTGCGCGCGAGAATAATTTCACCATCATGCTCGACAATCGCCGCGACGACGGGAACCGGGTTGTTCCAGAAAACATAATCGCATTGGGTGCTTGAGCAAGCAAGGCGCAAGGCTTCTCCTTCGACGCGAGATTCGAGGGGGGCTGCGCATTGCGGGCAATATTGGTGTGGTTTCAAAATATAAAATCTTTCGTTTAACGACGATGTTTATCAATCCAATAGGCCCAAGCGACTAGCAACCATTGAGCGTGCCCTGCCAATGCCACGGTATTACTGTCCGGCGGTGGCGGGCCGAATGTATTTGCCAAATAAACTAATGCCATGAAAATAATCAGCGCCCACAGAGCCCACTTTCCCGTTTTATCCATGGCTGTAGTTGCGCGCATATACAGCCAGACGCCCAAGCCGAAAATGGAAAACTCAATCGCTAACGTACTCGGCATTGAGTTCCATAAGCCGAAACCAACCATAGCAGAGCTACTGGGATAAAGTGGCAAGTCTGGTCGGTGGACGATTACGTCAAGAAGCCAATGGCTGATCACCAAGAAGCCGATCGCGGATGCGCTGCGATAATCGCGGCGCATAGAAAAATAAATTAGCCCGATTAATATTGCCCAGCCGATGACGGCAAGCAGGCTATGTGAAATAGGATAATGAACAAAGTCGAGCGGGGTAACTTTTGTGGCAGAAGGGTCGATCTTGACGCGTTCAAGTCCGAGCAATAGCAAACTCGGCCAGAGCAAATCGATGAATTGTGTGGACAAAAAAAGTGTTCCCAAAGAAACTTTGGGTGCGATGGTTTTGGCGGCGAATCCAACTCCGAAATGTCCGAGAAACATTTTTGCGCCTCAATTAGTAGGGCGGGTCTCGCCCGCCATAAGAACAAAAACACGAAGTGAACAAGATGTTTTTTTCATGGCGGGTAGGACCCGCCCTACCCTGCTTAATCCATCTTCGCGCCAACCGCTTGGCTAATGGGAATACCGGTTGGATCGAAATCATTCAAGCAAAAAACATTAATGCCGAAATAATCCGGTGTAACGCGCTTACAGTGAAACGAATAAATGCCACAAACTTTGCAGAAAAAATGTCGGGCGGTTTTGGTGTGAAATTGATATTCGGTGAGTGATTCTTCGCCTTTGATCAATTTGAATTTGCTTTCGTGGACCTTAACCATCAGTGCATTTTTGCGGCGGCAAATTGAGCAGTCGCATTTTGTCAGTTCGGGAAAATCGGTTTTAATCTCAAAGCGAATCGCCCCGCAGTGGCAACTGCCTTGGTATTTTTGTAAAGGGCGATTGTTCATAAAGTCTCAAGGTTAAACTCGTAGGGCGGGTCCCTCCCGCCATAAAATAAAACACGAAGTGAACAACCTGTTTTTTTATGGCGGGTGGGACCCGCCCTACCCGTTAAACTTTCGCGGCG
>JBEEJL010000335.1:0-6379 GCA_041169175.1 Pseudomonadota bacterium
CTGCGCGACGACGCAAATGGTGTCGAATAAGCCGGACCCGGAGAAAATATGCCATGCCAATGTCACGGCACAAGTGGTGGCGCTCGAACAAGTCTATTACTACAATCGTTTCGGTAGTTTCAATCCGGCTGGTATGTTGTATGCGCTACGCCGAGATGTAGTGGTGTCGATTTCCGATAGTAAAGATTCTGATGTCGCGCTCAATGGCAAAAACCTGAGCGAGATTCCCGACAGCAAACTGCCTGCGCTCGCAGGCAAAGTCAGTCTGCGTAGCGATAAGCGTCCTCGGCCATTAGTATTGAGAGTAAACGAAGGCGATTGCCTTGAGGTTACTTTCACTAATTTACTTTCTTATATTCCGCCGAATAGCCAAAAGCCGTACCAGGAAACCGATCCTGACCTGTCGAAAAAACCGCATCGCGCATTGAACGGGACCTTTTTTGCCGAAGGCGAATATCCCGCTACACGTCATGCGTCGATGCATGTGAACGGCTTGGATTATGTGCCGATAAAATTAGCTGATGGCACGACGCAGCCTGGCATTGCGTCTGATGGCAGCAATGTCGGCAACAATGAAACTTCCTCGTTAGTTGCGCCGGGAAAAACCGCGCGCTACAAATGGCGGGCGAAAAAAGAAGGCGGCTTTTTCTTTTATTCCAATGGCGCAACGGCGGGCGGCGAAGGCGACGGCGGGCAACTCGGCTTAGGTATGTTTGGCGCGATCAACGTCCAGCCCAAAGGCGCGAAATGGTATCGCTCGCAAATCACGCATAGCCAATTGGAAAGTGCGACGCGAGGGAGAAATCCTAATGGCACACCGGTGATGCGCTATGCCGATATGAGCATGGTGTCGCCGCAATGGCCTGCGGGCGAGCTCGCCAAAGGCGCGCGCTATGAAATTATTCATAGCGATTTGAATGCGATTATCGACATCACGCGCAAACCGTATGCGAACGGTAAGGCGATCGACGGAAAAGATGGCGAAGATTGCGGTAAGCCTGACGATATTACGACCGACAAAGAAACGCCTGGCGCAAGTTGCGGCAAACCGTATCGCGAATTCACCACCATTTTCCATGACGAAATCACCGCCGTACAAGGCATCCCCGAGTTGGAAGATGAGAGCTCAGTGTTTCATGGCTTAAAAGACGGCATGGCGATTAACTACGGCGCCGCGGGCGTCGGTGCAATCTTGTTGGCCAACCGCAAAGGCGTTGGGCCGGCGAAAAATTGTAAAGAATGCAAACTGGAAGAATTTTTCCTCGCGTCATGGGCCAATGGCGATCCTGATTTGGTGGTGCGTAAAGATGCGGCGGGTAATGCGACCGAGGCGCTGTATCCCGATGATCCGTCCAACGTCCACCATTCGTATCTCGGAGATCCGGTGCGCTTTCGCAATTTCCATGCGGGTCCGAAAGAAACGCACGTGTTTCATTTGCATGCGCATCAATGGGTGTTCGATAAGCATGAACCGAATTCCTTATATCTCGATTCGCAAACCGTTTCGCCCGGCGCGGCCTTCAGTTACGAAGTGCATTACGGCGGCTCGGGCAATCGCAATTACACCGTCGGTGATTCGATCTTCCACTGCCACCTGTATCCGCATTTCGCCCAAGGCATGTGGGAGTTGTGGCGCGTGCATGATGTGTTTGAAAGCGGCAAGCCGGGACTGTATGACAAAGTCAGCAATCCACAAGGGCGCTGGTTGCCCGATGGAGAAATTGCCGGTGGCACACCCAATGTCGCCATCATGCCCTTACCACGCACGCCTTTGCCGCCGGTGCCGACCGATGATTTCCGTGGTTATCCATTCTTTATCGCTGCACAACCGGGCCATCGTCCGCCGCAAGCGCCGTTAGATCTTGATGCGGAATACGATGCCAGCGGTAAGGCCGTTGCGTTTCATGATGGGGGATTACCACGGCATATTATTCTTGACGACACCGAAGTAGAAGATGGCAAAAAAGCCGTGGAAGAAAAATGGCTGACACAACCAGCGAGCTTGGATTGCGGTCTAGATAACAATAAAAATTTCAATGAAATCAATGATTTATATGATAAAGGTAAAAAGGTTTCCGCCTGCAATGCCAAGCGTGTGTGGAGCTTAAATAGCAATCAAGAATTTATTGCCGGCGCGCGCAAATTATCCAGCGCATCGATTAAAGAATTAGCTTTTGATGGTGAGCCATCGGAAAAAATCGCCATGGATTTTCATTCCGGTAAAGCGGGAAGTTGGTCAGCGGCGATGGGTGGGCCGGAGATGGCGTCGAATAAATTTGGTTGGGAAGCCAAGGGCTATCCGACTTGCGATGCCGATGGCAAGTGCGACAAGCAGGATGACCGCGTCTTGTTCCGCGTGAATGGTCGCGGTCCCAAGCCGGGCTCACCATATGCCAACCCGTGTCCGAATGAATTTTTGGATGACAAGTTGTCGCGCATTTATCGCGCCGGATACATCCAGTTTTCCATGACGGTAAATCGCTCCGGTTGGCACGACCCGCAGGCGCGCGTCGCGGTTCTCGAAGAAGACATCAAGCCGACACTCGATCGCACACGTCCGACTGAACCGCTTTTCTTCCGCGCCAATTCGGGTGATTGCGTGGTGTTCAAAGCTACCAATTTGATTCCATCGAATTTGAATCTCGACGATTTTCAAATCTTTACCCCGACCGACACCATCGGCCAACACATTCATTTGGTGAAATTCGACGTGACGTCATCTGATGGTTCGGGCAACGGCTGGAATTATGAAGACGGCACACTCGCCGCCGATGAAGTACGCGAACGCATCGTCGCCAATAACATCAAGCAAGCCACGGCAGGCGGAAAAATTTTCTCGCCTCAAACGCATCGCTTGTTTAAGTCAGGCAATTTGGCTGGCGACACACGTGGCGTTTGCCCCGCGTTGCCCACTAATCCGCGCGATGCAGCAGCATGGAAAGCGTGGCACAAAAACGCGTTGGAAGAGCACCCTTGGTGCGGCGCGCAGACCACGGTGCAACGTTGGTGGGCCGACCCGCTGCTGAACAAACCGGTTGCCGGTGGCGGACAAGACCGCACTTTGCGCACGGTATTTTCTCATGATCACTTTGGCCCTAGCTCACATCAGCATCATGGCCTGTATGCTGCGCTAGTGGTCGAGCCGACCGATTCACGTTGGGAAAATTTGGACGGCACGCTATTAGGCGGCAGTGAAATTCCATCGGGCGCTAATCAGGCGCGCAAACCGTTGAAGAGCAGCAGCTCACGCAATGACGGCGGCCCAACCTCGTATGGCGCAAATATTCTCGCGCCGAAAGCGCCAGATAAATTATGCACCAGCACTAGCACGGCCGAAGAACAGGCACTAAATTGCGATCGCGAGCGTACACGCAAAGAATATAACCTGGCCTTTGCCGATTTCGCCATTGTCTATACCAAAGAGAATAAACCGGTCAACGCGACCAACCGTATTGTCGGTGAATTACCTGTGCCAGTAATGCACGCCAAGTCGCCTTCGCCGGAATCGATTTCCTATTCCGACCCGGGAACCCAACTGATTAATTATCGCAACGAACCGATTCCGTTGCGCGTCGGCGAGCAAGACAAATTGCCGAATGATATTGGCGAATATGAATATCATCAGAAAACGTCCAATCCCGCCTCGTGTAAAAAATTGCAGGACATGAATTTATTCAGCGCGTGCAAAAGCGGCGATATTGCTGCGTGCGGCTCGCGAAATCAAGCGCTCAACGATTGCAAGCCCACCGAGCAGGGCGATATGGCGAACCTGTTCAGCTCGGAAAAACATGCCTATCAAGATAGTCCATCCAATCCGCATCAAAATGGTTTCAAATTCGCCAACGAAGTGCCTGGTACGCGCATGCCCGGCGATCCGGCTACGCCGATATTGGCGGGATACGAAGGAGAAAAAATTCAATTACGCTTGATACAAGGTGCGCAAGAAGAAAACCATATGTTCAGCGCACATGGCGCGAAATGGCTGGCGCAGGCCAGCGCCGAAAACAGCGGCTATATGAATGCCCAACAACTCGGCATCTCCGAGCATTTTGAGTTTGAATTTAAATTCGGCAGCAAAGCGGCGATCAGACAACAGACCGATTATCTCTACGCATCATGGGCGACGGATAATTTGTGGGACGGCATGTGGGGACTGATGCGCGCATTCCCATTAGGCAAGGATCCTATTGTCGGCCTGAAACCTGTGCCGGGCACCGTGGCAAAAATTAAGCGGCCCAGTAGTGAAATTTGCGATCAGGCAGATTCCGCTAACTTACCGCAGCGCTGGTTTAAGGTGGCGGCGTGGCATGCGCGTGATTTATTTGGTAGCGTCGCCTACAACGAACGCTTTAGTATTGCCGACCCCGACGCGATTATTTTCATCAAAGAAACCGAGTCGGAGAAAAACGCCAAAACCAATTCGCATAAAAAAGACACGCCGGAAGAAACGGCCAAGCTGAAACAGGTTTATGCCGATTTGCGCAAAGATGTGCGTGAAGGCAAATACACGCCAGAGCCGTTGATATTGCGCGCGGCAGCCAATGAGTGCATCACGGTGAATCTGACCAATTGCATGGATGCTTCCACTGCAGCTTGTCAATTCAGAGCCACTACCTCGATGAATCCTGCTATCGCCAAAGACGGCCCGAGCAATAACTACATGCCGCCGATTACGCCAGGCTTGAATTTTAATCAGTTGATCAAATCGCAAAGCGTCAGCTTGCATCCGCAATTATTGGCAACGCGAACGGTGTCTTCTGATGGTTCGTATGTGGGTTACAACGACGACACCAATGTCAGCCCAAGCCAAGCCGAAATCGAATACGTCTGGTATGCAGGCGATTACAGCTTTGATCAAAAAGAATCTTATACGCCGATAGAATTTGGCGTAGCAGCATTGCAAGACATGGCCGACGTGGTTAAACATAGTTCGCATGGCGCAGTGGGTGCGATCGTGATCGAGCCCGAAGGTTCCACCTGGAAAGCCGATGCGGGCACGAATGCTTCTGCCACAGTGACTAAAAAAGACGGCACGTCATTCCGCGATTTCGTATTGATTTATCAAGATGACTTGAGCTTGCAGCAATACGGATGGCCAATGGCGAACCAGACCAACGAAGATGACGCCGAAGACTCCGGTCACAAAGGGTTCAACTATCGCACGGAACCGTTGTGGGGGCGTTTGGGTTTTGGTCCTGAAGCAGAACTTGAGGTGACGCATGCAGTGGACCAAGCCAATGTGTTCAGTTCGCTCGCTTTTAATGCAGGCTGCAAAACAGCGGACATTTTGCCCGCTGGCATGAACCGCGATGGTCAATGCGGCGATCCGGCTACGCCGATGTTCGTCGCCAAGTCGGGTGATGAAGTGCGCTTCCGCGTCGTGCACCCGGCCGGTCATCCACGTCAACATGGCTTCACTTTATTTGGCCACGATTGGCCGGCCGCACCGTGGATTAATAATTCGAAAGAAATGGGTTACCACCCGAACGGTGGCAACGTCGTCGGCTCGGCCAGCGGCATCGGGCCCGGTCGTCACGTCAACATCATGACCCATGCGGGCGGCGCATTTAAAGCGCCGGGCGATTATTTATATCGCACGCAAGAGAGTTTTAAATTGAGCGGTGGGCTGTGGGGTATTTTCTGTGTGTATGACGAAAACGATCCCAAGCGTTGCGAGCCGCAAGAGCGACGTAAACGGCAAACTGAATTTTGGCAAAAGCAATCAGCAACGAAAAAATAATGACAGTTTTTTAATCAATAATCGATCCGAATTTTATTGCAAGCGAGGATTAAAATGTTTAATTTAATCAATAAGTTGACCGTTATAGCGGGAGGACTGTTGCTGATGGTTTCGGTACAAGCGCAAACCATCGATACACCATTTTCTCTTGTCGGACACATTCAGAGTTTCAAATTGGATACAACGATATGTACGCCGTCGAATGTAAAACTCACTGGCGCGACGATGAAAGTGAATGGCATTACGGTGATCTTACCGTGCAATTTGATTATTCAGTTTCCGGCAACTTATTTGTCGCCGTATGAAGTTTTTCAAGGCACCAAAGTATTTAGCGCACCTGGCTCAGTGTCTATCGGCACGACCAAATCGGGCTTGGCGCTGGACGATTACCTCTCCGCCACCAACCCGCCGCCAGCGAATCTGCCTTCCTTATTCATCCCCTATGAAGTCAGCATTGCGGGCAATATTGTGAACGGCAGGCACATCGCAGGCTTAGTCAATTTATCGCAGCAACCACTCAATGTCGCTGGCGGTTATATTCAATTCATCGATGTTAGTGACGGCACCATTTATGTCGGCGGCAATCCCTCTCCCGCGATTACTTCGGCCACTGATCCGCTGCTCGCAACCGCTGCCAGA
>JBEEJL010000336.1:0-4852 GCA_041169175.1 Pseudomonadota bacterium
GGCCGAGTCGTGCACTGGCGGTGGCATCGGCGAAGCGATCACGCGTATCTCGGGCAGCTCACACTGGTTTGATCGCGGCTTCATCACTTATAGTAATCACGCCAAACAGGAAATGCTCGGCGTGTCACCGCAAACTATTTTACAATTCGGCGCCGTGAGCGAAGAGACGGCGCGTGAAATGGCGCGTGGCGCTATTGAACATAGCCGCGCGTATATTTCTGTAGCCGTCACCGGCATCGCCGGGCCTGATGGCGGCTCGGCGCTCAAGCCTGTGGGTACTGTTTGCCTTGCCTGGATGTTGAAGGATTCAGTCCCCGTCGCGAAAACTTTTCACTTCGACGGATCACGTGAAGAAGTGCGCAGACGGACAATTGAAGCCGCTTTAAAAGCTATTTGCGATTTATAGCGCGCATAAAAATTTATTTTATTCGTAACGTCGCCCGATCCACTCCGCTACCAACACAGGTTTAGTTGACCCCTCGCGCTCAACCGTGACGTCCCACACCGCTTGTGAACCATTTTCCGGCAACAGATCTTCCATGCTTTTTAAAACAAAATGCGCGCGGATTTTTGATCCGGCGGGAACTGCGTCGGTAAAGCGCACCCGATTGAGCCCATAGTTCACGCCCATTTTGACGCTTTTGATTTTGATGGTTGCTATAGCGATACCGGCCAATAATGACAAAGTGAGAAAGCCATGAGCAATAGTGGTTTTGTAGGGCGACTCGCGTGTGGCTCGGTCCACGTCCACGTGAATCCATTGATGATCACCAGTCGCTTCGGCGAATTGATTAATGCGCTCCTGCGAAACAGTAAACCAATCACTGACGGCGATTTCCTTGCCAATCAACGGTCGCAGCGATTCCAGATTTTCGAATTCAAACAACGGCATAAGCCCCCCGCATTTTTGTAGGCGTCAGTGTAACCGATGCTCAGGGTGAATACCATGTGTAAACTATGGGATAATAATCGTTAACAATAGGCGCTCAGCGAGGGAAAGATGAAATACAAACAACTTGGCACTAGCAACTTGAACGTATCAGAAATTTGTCTCGGCACCATGACGTATGGCCAGCAGAACACCGAAGCGGAAGCACACGAACAACTTGATTACGCAACAGCGCAAGGAATCAATTTTATTGATTGTGCGGAAATGTATCCGGTTCCGGGCAAAGCCGAAACGCAAGGACGCACCGAACAATACATCGGCACTTGGTTGAAAAAGCAGCCGCGTGATAAAACCATTATCGCCACAAAAATTACCGGCCCCGCGCGCGGCTTTACCTGGATACGCGATGGCGCAGTTATCCTGGATAAAACCAATATCAATCTGGCGATCAACGGAAGCTTGAAAAGATTACAAACGGATTATGTCGATGTGTATCAAATTCATTGGCCGGAACGAAACGTGCCGATGTTCGGCGCGTGGAAATTTGATGCGGCGCTGGAGCGCGAAACTACTGCAATACGCGATCAACTGGAATCGTTGGCTGAGTTAGTCAAAGCGGGCAAGATTCGCCACGTTGCGTTGTCGAACGAAACACCCTGGGGCGTGAGTGAGTTTTGTAACATGGCCGATATGCATAATCTGCCGCGCGTGGTGTCGATTCAGAATGCGTATAGTCTGCTTAATCGCTCGTTCGAACCTTATTTAGCAGAAACCTGCATGCGCGAAAAAGTTGGATTGCTCGCTTATAGCCCGCTCGCATTCGGCTACCTTACCGGAAAATATCTTGCCGACCCGAAAGCGCACGGTCGTATTAATTTATTTGAAGGTTTCCCTCAACGTTACACCAAGCCGAATGTGCAGCCCGCCGTCAAAGCTTATGTTGAGTTAGCGCAAAAATACAATCTCACACCGACCACGCTGGCGTTGGCGTTTGTACAAAGCCGCTGGTTTGTTGCATCGAATATTATTGGCGCCACGACGATGGCGCAGTTGAAAGAAAATATTATTGCCTGCCAAGCTACTTTACCGGATGAAATTTTGAAAGAAATCGACGCACTGCATCTTCGCTTTACTAATCCAGCGCCATGAGCAGCATGTTATTACGCGATGTTACCCTGCGCGCATACAAATCCGGCGACATCGGTCGAATTACGCTGTCGCATGCCGCTTATTATCAGTTGAATTGGAAATTCGATGCCTCGTTTGAGGCAGAGCGAGCGAAAGAACTGGCCGATTTTATCTCAGCGTTCGACAAAAAATCCGACTCTTTATGGGTCGCTGAACACGAGGGCGATTTTACCGGATCGATTGCGATTGACGGCAAGCATAGTGAGTCGAGCGATGCGCGTTTACGCTGGTTTATTGTTGAGCCGGAATGGCAAGGCAAGGGCATTGGCCAGAAATTGATTGAACAAGCGCTGATATTTTGCCGTGAGCGCGGCTATAAAAAAATTGTATTATGGACTTTTGCCGGATTAGACCCCGCCCGAATAATATACGAACGCGCAGGCTTTCGTTTAGTCGAGGCGGCACCGCAAAAAAAATGGGGCACCAATATTACCGAACAAAAATTCGAGTTGAACCTGGTTTAATTTTTGTCTTGCCATGCCTCACGTCACCGCCAATAAAATCCAGTTGTATTACGAGTTACAGGGTAGCGGCCCAAGACTGCTTTACCTCAGCGGCACTGGCGGCGACCTGCGCCGCAAACCGAATATATTCGATTGGCCGCCAGCGAAACAATTCGAAATACTCAGTTTCGACCAACGCGGTATGGGCCAAAGCGACAAACCCAATATCCCCTACAAGATGGGCGATTATGCCAATGATGCGGCAGCAATACTCGACGCGCTGGGCTGGGAAGACTGTCTTGTTTGGGGTTACTCATTCGGCGGCATGGTAGCGCAAGAGTTGGCACTCCACCACCCACAACGCGTAAAAAAATTAGTGCTCGCCGCAACGTCGAGCGGTGGCGCGGGAGGCTCATCATATCCGCTGCATGAATTACAATTTCTGACGCCGGAAAAACATGCGGAGCGGATGATCGAGATAACCGACACGCGCCATCATTCCGCCTGGCGCGCATCGCATGCGCAAGCTTATGCGTCGTTATTAGAACAAAATTTGGCGGCAAACAAAATCGGTGCAGGTGAACCGGGACGCGACATAGGCGCACGCCGTCAAATCGAAGCACGCAAATTACATCACACTTACGATCGCTTGCCGCAGCTCAGCATGCCGGTGTATTTATGCGGTGGATTGCGGGACGGCATTTGCCCGACGGATAATATGCTCGCTATGAAAAAACAAATACCCAACGCCACATTGGAGTTTTTTGACGGCGGCCATTGGTTTTTTCTGCAAGATGAATTGGCGTTCAAGCGAATTGCTGATTTTTTACTCGCTTAAATATGTTGCGTAAGTATCTGTTTAAATTAACTAATTTATTATACTTATGGAGCGTAAACCAGTTAATGCCGAGAAAATAAAATCCGTTGCTTACGACGAGAAAACACGCACGCTCGAAATAGAATTTCGCGATGGCAGCGTCAAACAATACGCTAACGTATCACGTGAAATACAACGCAAGATGATGAGCGCGAGTTCCATCGGTAGTTTTTTTGCCAACAATATCGAGGAAGAATTTACCGCAAAGCGGATTCGCTAAAGTAAAAACAACTTGCTGAACTGATTCAAATGTGTAAGATTACTAACATATAACCTCGTTAAAAGTTATTAATAATTTTTTGGGAGGCAGCATGTCGAAACCCCTCATCGTTCTCGGCGACAAAACCGACCACGGCGGCACCGTGATCACCGCTTCGTTATTTTCAGATATTGGCGGCAAGGGTATGGCGCGCATAGGGGATAACGTAGTGTGTCCCCGCTGCAGAGGAACATTTCCCATCACTACGGGCCAGCCCGACATGATTGTCGATGGACAACCGGCAGCGGCACATGGCGACAAAACCGCTTGTGGCGCAACGCTCCTCGCGACCCAATTCACCACCACCCTCGATCACGGCAGCATTGGCGGCGCGGCGGCAGACCAAGAAACCCAACAAGCCTTAGCCGATGCTACCCAAACCGTTGCCGCCGAAGCACCGACTATTTGCCTCGATTGCTTGATGAAAGCGGCAGCCAACGGTTCCAGTCTGGTTGTGCGGAGTTAAGTGTGGACGTGCTTGAGCGTTACAACCAACTCCAGCAACAACAACGCCATCTTCGGCTGTACGCCTTGGTGGATGGTTTGCAATACGAACAGGCCAACAACGCGCGCATCGAATCCCAACACGGCTACAACCTGGCCTTATTTCTCGGCACCGAAGACGAACCACTGGCCCACGCCGGGCCGTGGCTGTTTGACCTCACGCATAACCAGACCGACCTGCCTGACTTCGCGCAACTTGAACTGACAAAACCTGCCGTCTCATGGCTGATGACTTCAATTGACTTGCCCGGTCTCGCTGATTTGCTCCGGCTCAAACTCCACGCTGAATTACCCGACGGCAACCAAGCCCTGCTGCGCTTTTACGACCCGCGTGTGCTAGTCAACTTGTACAACGTCATGGACGCTGCGCAAAAAACCGCATTCTTCCAGTTCATCGACGAATGGCATTTCTCCCAGAACGGCCAGCGACTGTGGACCGGCCGCACAGATGCTTAAATTCAGCGAACAACAACTACAACAACTGGCCGAGCTCGAAGACCGCGGCTACGTCATGCGCGTGCGCGATGAAATCCTCGCGGAACATCCAGCACTCAAGCAAGACGAATACTTGCTCGAATGCCTCCTGATATAAAAATTGCGTGATCACTTTGATGTCGGTGAAGCCCAGTGTCAAGGCGTGGTCGTAGGCGCGATTCAGGCGTTCGAGCAAGTATTCGTCTTGCTTGAGTGCT
>JBEEJL010000337.1:0-6462 GCA_041169175.1 Pseudomonadota bacterium
CCGACGTCGATATTGCCCACTCGGTATCGGGAATTTTACAAGCGCAAGATCCTTACGCCATCGCCGAGTTAGCGAATATTTTGCAACGCCCCGGCCTCGATTACATATTGATGGGCAGTAATAATCATCCGGTGAGTTTCGAATTGGTCGAGTCTGCCGCGACGCTGGCGTCGTGCGAGCTCGGTGCCGATTGTTCGCGTGGCTCCATGACTTGGCAGACTTTATGTATCGACACCGGGCGCTGTGACTCAGGTAACGTGTCAAAATATGTGCTGGATTATCTCGACAGCGACGCCGACCGCCTCGAAGCGCAACGCGTGCGCGACCTGATTGTAAAAGCCGCCAAAACCGGCGATGTATCGCTGCTCGGCCTGCCTAAATAATAGGCACATGATTTTTCGCGTTGAATGCGCGCATCGTTTCGGGTATAATCTTCTCTCAAATAGCGCGGGGAAGAGCAACATCTTTCCCGCATTTTTTGTACCCACGTTTTATGCAGCTTCTGGAGTTCCTTGTGCCTAATACCCGTCCCGCCATCCTTGTTCTCGCAGATGGATCAGTCTTTCGGGGTATTTCAATTGGCGCTGAAGGTGTGTCGGTTGGCGAAGTGGTGTTCAACACCGCCATGACCGGTTATCAGGAAATCCTCACCGATCCCTCGTATTGCAAACAAATCGTTACGCTAACGTATCCGCACATCGGCAACACCGGTGTGAATCTGGAAGACGCCGAGTCGGAAAAAGTCTATGCCGCCGGTTTTGTGATTCGCGATTTGCCGCTCGTTGCCAGTAATTTCCGCTCGCAACAAGACCTCTCCAGCTATCTGAATAAAAACAATGTCGTGGCGATTGCCGACATAGACACACGTCGCCTCACGCGCCTATTGCGCGAGAAGGGCGCACAAAACGGTTGCCTCATGGCGGGTAACATCGACGAAGCCGAAGCGTTAAAACAAGCCAAGGCTTTTGCTGGATTGAACGGCATGGACTTAGCCAAAGTTGTCAGCACCAGCAAAGCTTATGAATGGCTCGAAGGCGAATGGACGCTGGGCAAAGGTTATGCCAAACAGACCAACACAAAATTCCATGTTGTCGCGTTCGACTACGGCGTGAAAAGAAATATTCTGCGCATGCTGACCGAACGCGGCTGCAAAGTTACCGTGCTGCCCGCGCAAGCGACGGCTGAAGAAGCGCTGGTGCTCAAACCCGACGGCATTTTTTTATCCAACGGCCCCGGTGATCCGCAGCCATGCGATTACGCGATACGTGCGATTAAAACTTTAGTTGATAAAAATATTCCGACTTTCGGTATTTGCCTCGGCCATCAATTATTAGGTTTGGCGAGCGGCGCGAAGACAGTAAAAATGAAATTCGGTCATCACGGCGCCAATCATCCGGTGCAAGATCTCGACACCGGCAAAGTCATGATCACCAGCCAAAACCACGGCTTCGCCGTCGATACCGCGACGCTTCCGTCAAATTTGCGCGCAACGCATAAATCATTATTCGACGGCTCGCTGCAAGGCATGACGCGCACGGATAAACCCGCGTTCAGTTTTCAAGGCCATCCCGAAGCAAGCCCCGGCCCGCATGAAGTCGGTTATTTGTTTGATCGCTTTGTGCAGATGATGGAAAAGAAATAGAGAAAGTCCCTCCCCCTTCAAGGGGGAGGCTAGGAGGGGGATGGGTGGTTGTGCAGACAAGACCGGCACCCATCCCCACCCTAACCCTCCCCTTGAAGGGGAGGGGACGAAGGAAAAGAAGCACCGGGTTGACCCCACCCTAACCCTCCCCTTGAAGGGGAAGGGGCGAAATCGTAGGCTGGGCTGATAAGCCCAGCAGCGCGCGGCGAATATGTGTTGCTGGGCTTATCAGCGCCAGCCTACAAAATTATTGAGGCAACACCATGTTCGGCATTACCGATATTGTTACTTACACGCTCGGCGTGATTTTTGTGGTGCTGTTGCCCGGCCCCAATTCGCTTTACGTGTTGTCAGTCGCTGCACAGCGCGGGGTGAAAAAAGGTTATCTCGGCGCGCTGGGAATTTTTGTCGGCGATACGATTTTGATGATTCTGAGCGCCGCAGGAGTTGCGTCGCTGCTCAAAGCGAATCCAGAATTATTTAATATAATCAAATACTTAGGTGCAACTTATTTAGCCTGGATTGGTTTGAATTTACTGCGCGCCGCGTGGAGTAAATGGCGCAGTCATGTTGATGTGACAGCAGTAGTGGCAGAAAAAGTCGATGACGCGCATCCGTTCAAACGCGCGCTGATGATCAGCTTGGTGAATCCGAAAGCGATTATGTTTTTCATTTCGTTTTTCATCCAGTTTGTTGATCCAACTTACGCGTATCCGGCGTTGACGTTCTTCATGCAAGGCGTGATTGTGCAGATTTTCAGCATGTTGTATTTGTCGGTGTTGATATTCGCTGGCGTGCAATTGGCCGATGCGTTTAATCGCCGCCGCAAAATGTCCGCTTCAGCGATGGGCGGCGTCGGCGCGATGTTTATCGGTTTCGGTGCGAAATTAGCGACGACGACCTTGAGTTAAATGAAACAAAATTATTAAGTGAATTAAAAAATGCCAAAACGTACAGACATAAAATCCATCCTCATCATCGGCGCCGGCCCGATTGTTATCGGACAGGCGTGCGAGTTCGATTACTCCGGCGCACAGGCGTGCAAGGCGCTGCGTGAAGAAGGCTACCGCGTGATTCTGGTCAACTCGAATCCGGCCACCATCATGACCGACCCGAACATGGCCGACGTGACCTACATCGAGCCGATCACCTGGCGCATCGTGGAAAAAATTATTGCCAAAGAGCGGCCCGATGCCTTGCTGCCGACGATGGGCGGACAGACCGCGCTCAACTGCGCGCTCGATTTAGCGAAGCACGGCGTGTTGGATAAATATAAAGTTGAAATGATCGGCGCGACCAAAGAAGCCATCGACATGGCGGAAGATCGCGAAAAATTTAAGCAAGCGATGACGCGTATCGGCCTCGCCTCGCCGCGCTCGGCCATGGCGCATAGCATGGAAGAAGCCTTGCAGGTGCAAGCCGCGCTAGGTTTTCCCGTCATCATCCGCCCATCGTTCACCATGGGCGGCAGCGGCGGCGGCATCGCGTATAACAAAGAAGAATTCATGCAAATTTGCGAGCGCGGCCTCGAAGCCTCGCCGACCAAAGAATTGCTCATCGATGAATCGCTCATCGGCTGGAAAGAATTCGAAATGGAAGTGGTGCGCGACAAAAAAGATAATTGCATCATCATTTGCTCGATAGAAAACCTCGATCCGATGGGCGTCCACACCGGCGACTCGATCACCGTCGCGCCAGCGCAAACGCTGACGGATAAGGAATATCAAATCATGCGCGACGCATCGATCGCGGTGTTGCGCGAAATCGGCGTTGAGACCGGCGGCTCCAACGTGCAGTTCGGCGTTGATCCCGACACCGGCCGCATGGTGGTGATTGAAATGAATCCGCGCGTATCGCGCTCGTCGGCGCTCGCATCAAAGGCAACGGGTTTTCCGATTGCAAAAATCGCTGCAAAACTCGCCGTCGGTTACACGCTGGATGAATTGAAAAACGACATCACTGGCGGCGCAACGCCTGCGTCATTCGAGCCGAGCATCGATTACGTCGTTACCAAAGTACCGCGCTTCGCCTTCGAGAAATTCCCGCAAGCCGATGACCGTTTAACCACACAAATGAAATCCGTCGGCGAAGTGATGGCGATAGGCCGCAACTTCCAGGAGTCATTGCAAAAAGCTTTACGCGGTTTGGAAACCGGCGTTGATGGTTTCAATTTAAAAACCGTGGACTCAGACAAAATCGGCGACGAGCTGGCGTATCCGCGCGGCGAACGCCTGTGGTACGTCGCCGACGCCTTCGGTATCGGCATGACGGTAGAAGAAATTTTCGGTTACACCAAAATCGACCGCTGGTTCCTGGTGCAAATCGAAGAGTTGGTGAAGCTCGAATTAGCCATTGAAAAACGCAAGCTGGAATCATTCGATGCGATTGAGTTTCGCAAACTCAAACGCAAAGGTTTTTCCGATCGGCGCATGGCGCATTTGATGAAAATCACTGAAGACGAAGTGCGCACCTATCGGCATAAACTCAACATCCGTCCGGTGTATAAGCGCGTTGATACCTGCGCAGGTGAGTTCGCCACTTCGACCGCATATATGTATTCGACTTACGACGAAGAGTGCGAAGCTAACCCGACCAATAATAAAAAAGTGATGATATTAGGCGGCGGGCCGAACCGCATTGGGCAGGGCATCGAGTTCGATTATTGCTGCGTGCATGCCGCGCTCGCGTTACGCGAAGATGGTTTCGAAACCATCATGGTCAATTGCAATCCGGAAACCGTCTCGACCGATTACGACACCAGCGACCGTTTATATTTCGAGCCGCTCACATTGGAAGACGTGCTCGAAGTCATCGACAAAGAAAAACCCTGGGGCGTGATTGTGCAGTTCGGCGGACAAACGCCGTTGAAACTTGCGCAAGGTTTAGCCAAAGCGGGCGTGCCGATTATTGGCACCACGCCGGACATGATCGACTGCGCCGAAGACCGCGCGCGCTTTCAGAAAATGATTAACGAGCTAAATCTCAAGCAACCGCCGAATCGCATCGCGCGTAACAAAGACGAAGCGATGCTGCTAGCAAAAGAAATCGGTTATCCGCTCGTCGTGCGCCCGAGCAATGTGCTCGGCGGCCGCGCGATGGAGATTGTGCATTTCGAAAACGATCTTGAGCGTTATATGAACGGCGCGATGGAAAGTTCAAAAATGTTCCCCGAGCGTTTGCCGATATTGCTCGACCGTTTTCTCAATGACGCGATTGAAGTCGATGTCGATGCAGTGAGCGATGGCACCGACGTGTTAATCGGCGGCATCATGGAACACATCGAACAAGCCGGTGTGCATTCGGGCGACTCGGCGTGCTCGTTACCGCCATTCAGCTTGAGCGTGGAACTGCAAAACGAATTGCGCCGTCAAACGGTAGCGATGGCGAAGGCGCTCAACGTAGTCGGCTTGATGAACGTGCAATTCGCGATTCAAAATAATGTCGTATATGTGCTCGAAGTCAATCCGCGCGCATCGCGCACGGTGCCGTTTGTTTCAAAGGCGACGGGGCTGCCATTAGCGAAAATTGCCGCGCGTTGTATGGCAGGAATATCTCTTGTTAAACAAAGCGTTACAAAAGAAGTGATTCCGCCGTATTACTCAGTAAAAGAAGCGGTGTTTCCGTTTATTAAATTCCCCGGCGTCGATACCATTCTCGGTCCGGAAATGAAATCGACCGGCGAAGTGATGGGCGTCGGTATGACCTTCGCCGAAGCGTTTGTGAAATCGCAGCTTGCCGCCAGCGTGCGCTTGCCGAAAAGCGGCAAAGTATTTTTGTCCGTGCGCGACGCCGATAAAACCGGCCTCGTTGATATTGCGCGTACACTAAGTGGATTAGGTTTTACTTTGTGCGCGACCAAAGGCACGGCAGCATTTTTGAACGGACAAGGTGTGGTCGTCGCACCGGTGAACAAAGTCGCTGAAGGCCGCCCGCATATTGTCGATATGATCAAGAACAAGGAAATTCATTTGATCATCAACACCGTCGATGAAAATCGGCGCTCAATACAAGACTCATGGTCGATTCGCAACGCCGCATTGCAAGGCCGCGTCACTTACTACACCACGCTGGCCGGCGCGCGCGCCGCTTGCGCGGGCATGCAACACATTGAAGAACTCAATATTTACGACGTACAACACTTACACAAAAGCCTGGAGAAAATCGCATAATGGGAAAAATACCACTCACCATCGTCGGCGCAGAAAAAATGCGCACCGAATTACACCGACTGAAAACCGTTGAGCGGCCCTCCGTCATTGGCGCGATTCAAGAAGCGCGCGCGCAAGGCGACTTATCCGAAAACGCCGAATACGAAGCTGCGAAGGAACGCCAAAGTTTCATCGAAGGCCGCATCCTGGAACTCGAATCCAAACTCGGCAACGCACAAATCATCAACCCGAAATTGCTAGACGCCGACGGCGCCTGCGTATTCGGCGCGACGATTGATTTGCAAGATTTGAAAAATAAAGAAGCGGTGACGTATCAAATCGTCGGCGAAGACGAAGCCAACATCAAGTTAGGAAAAATCTCCATCAGCTCGCCATTGTCACGTTCGCTAATCGGCAAATATCCTGGCGACGTAGCCGAAGTGCAAGCGCCGGGCGGGGTGAGAGAGTATGAAATTATTGATGTAAAATATGAATAAAAACAAATAGTTATAAATTTATTCCGCTTCACAAATGTTTGGTGAAAAAGTAATGGCAGAATCACCAAATCCCCTCCCCTTCAAGGGGAGGGTTAGGGTGGGGATGGGTCAATAGAGCCAGGTAAATAAAGCCGAGTACATAAAACCATGAAAGGCCAAACCAATAAAAAGATTA
>JBEEJL010000338.1:0-8836 GCA_041169175.1 Pseudomonadota bacterium
ATTCGTGATCAGCCGTCACGATCACCAATGTATCAGGATTATCTATGGCGAATTTTTTCGCTACCGCAATCGCGCGATCAAACTCGATGGTTTCCACAATCCAGCGATCGCTATCCATATTGTGCGATTGTTTATCGATCGACGCTGCTTCGATCATGGCGACAAAACCATTCGGATTTTTTGCCAAAGTGTCGAGCGCGACTTTAGTCATTTCGTCCAGCATAGGTTGATCGGGAAAGCCATAGTCTTTTACCACGCTTGAGGTGCCGCGACGGTTACCGATTTTATCCAGCGCTACGTTCATATTGGAAAAGGCAAACAGGCCGAGTAGTTTGTCGGGCCTGGATGCTGCGGCCGTTTTCAAACTGGCGAAGTCAGGCGCATAAGCAAATCCAGCGCCGCTAAAATCAGCGAGCAAATCGCGCGCTGGATCTTTGCTGCCGACACTGGCGCCCCAGCCGGCGACTATATCGCTGGGTAATACATAGTCAGTGGATACCGTGCGCTGCGAGCCATTGGTGGCTTGCGGGCTGGTGGAGCCGGAGGCATTAGGCAAAAACCATTTGCGCCCGCCGCCCATCAATACGCTGAGCCCGGTGAGGTGACGATCATCGAGATATTGATCGACGATACCGGTGCCTGCGCCGCGATTCGATGTATGTACGGCGTTGGCGGCAGGCGTCGCGTCGAACACGTCGGAGGTGGTCACAATGCCCAGTGATTTACCTTGTGTGCGATGCAGATATTCAGATAAATATTCCACGCGCGGATTGTCAAATGCGTCGGGTGTGTCGTCAGGGAATACACCTTCCTGATTATTATTCGATTTATTACCCGTGACGTAGCCGGCCATACCTGGCGCAGAGTCGGTCACGATGGAATTTAATGAAGCGGTCATCACCATGCCGGTGTAGGGGAAGGAATCCATAGCCAAGAGGCCCTTCGCTTTACCTTGTGCATAACCTTCGGACATGATGCGAGCTGCTGTGCGATGCGCCGCGCCCATCCCGTCTCCCAGCATGATGATGATATTTTTCACTGGACGTCCGCCACGGTTGATTTCGACGATTTCAAAATTACCTGTGGCAGTTGCGGTGAGCCCGTCGCTTTGCGTGGCCGTTGCGGTCAAAGTATGCACGCCGGGATTATTGTAGGAATAAGCACGCAGCGATGCGACCGCCGTGCCTGCCGCCAACGCTGGGTTGACTCCAGTCGTGGTAAGACTGGATGCGCCCGCCTTACCCGTGGCAGGCTTGCCATCAATACTGAATTGCACCGACTTGATCGAAGCGCCTGCGTCGGGGGTGATGGTCGCTTGCAGATCGAAACGCTGCCCGGGCAAGAAGCGCGCGATGACTTGGGATGACTGTCCTGATGTGGTGAACAATTCACTCGGCGGCGTGAGCCGGGTAATTTTAGGCGCAGCCTGCGCTTGGCCCACCGCCGAGAAAATGCACGCGGCAGCAGCGGTAATGATGAAGGCACTTGAATGAACTTTCATTGCAAATCTCCTGAAGTTAACGAGCGAAGTAAAAAAATTAATTAGAAGCAATCACGGCGTGGCTGGCCGCGCTATCGAGCATCAGACGCACACTGGAAACGCGAGTATCGGATTCTTCTTTTGGGCCAACCGATAAGAAGCCGGTAAACTCTAGCAAACCGGATCTATGCGAAATGATCTGGCCCGAGTGCGAGTGCACGTGGACAAATAGGGTAGAAGGCGGCAAATCATCCGCCATGCTGTCGTCGGCTTCGGTTGTCTTGGTAGGCAATGCGGTTAACAGAAAATATCCGGGCTTGGCTAATTCCTGTTGCACCATATAACCCTTGATGCGGACTTTTTTTCCGTCCAAAGCAGTCAGACGCCGGGTAATTTCGAGACCATGCGGGCCGATCGGCAAGACGAAAAAATCACTGAATTTCAAATCTTCCACGCTTTGCGCTATAGGATTGAGTGGGCTGCGCAGCGAGGTCGTCTGTTCAGGCGCAAGGTGCTGAGAGCTATTTAATGTATCGCGATAGATCCACATATAAACCAACAGCGGCGCGCACAACATACCGGTTGAGAATACGGTCAGTTTATTGAAACGTGATTTTGTTGACGCGCCGTAAGTAAGCGACAGCATGACAAGCGGTAAGCAGAGTAAGCCCGCAATTAAAATAAAATTAAGCAAAATGTGTAAGACGGCCATGATGTGCTCCTGAAGAAATGATATTGAACGCGCTACATCATGCTAATCAGCCAATGTTGCAGAAATATGACGTAGGAAATCTGTTTGAGTGGGCTAATGCGGGCAAAAAAACGGCATTCTGCACGAAGGGGGCGTGCGAGAATGCCGACAGAGGAGACTGTTTAACTAATTGATTTAATTGAACTATTTATTATTTACGCGGAGTGTCTATTTAGCGGCTGAAACGATTTTCTTCTATTAATTTTTGCTCAAACATAAATACATTCGGGTCGCGCACATTCACGCTGACTTTGACCCAATGTACGTTAGGCGTACCGAAACCTTCGACGCGGGTGAAGTTTTCTAACATCTGATCTTTGCCTGCGTCGAGCGTATCCGCCACCATCGGTTTATCAATACGGAAAAAATGTGAATCGCCGTGGGCCAGCACGACAGGCTTTTTGAACGCAATGGTGAGATCTTTCAGCTTGGTCAAAAATCGGTTAAAGCCTTGGCGCTGGACATCGGTCGCTTTTAATTCAAAATTCGGATCGGCTTGCATGGAAATAAAAATACCTGCGCTATTTTTGCGTTGTGCTTCGGCAAAAATCGTTTCCAGCCAGGCGATCGAAGCATTTTCGCGCACAGTGAATTCGGCAATACGATCGGCGCGCGGTGTGGCATAAGAGTCGCTCGCATCAATGCCCAACCAAGGGTCGAGATTATTATTGCTGCCGACCACATGCACCATGGCGAAGGTCGCGCCGCCGCGTGACCATAATGAGTTTTCGACAAAAATCTGGTAGCCAGTGAAGGTGTTTTGCGTAGTCAGCTTGATCGGGCGCTGGCCAGTCGAGAAGCCGGGTTGCGGATAAAAAATCTGGCGGATTTTTTGCAGGCGTTCGAGCGGATTAAATTTACCCGCCGCAGGCCGATGGCAATCGGTCCATTCGTTATCGCCCGGGGTATAAACAAACGCTGCGCGAAGTTTTTGATATTGGTTAAAACGCGCGGTATAAGTCGCATCGTCGCAAATCGAAGAACCGCTTTTAATATCGCCCATGTGGACGACGAATCTGACATCGTTATCTAGATTGATACGGTCAATCACGCGATCAAACTTCGTTGCTTCCACCGCGCTATAAGGCACATCGCCAATCAAGGCAAAGCTGGTTGAGCGCGAATCTTCATTTTTGTTCTCGTCGGCATAATCTGCGTGCGCCATGATGGAGGTGCTGGCAAGTAACAGGGCAATCAGCTTGATTTTCATGTGCATGTTTATCTCCTGAATAAAGTGGATCACAAAACAATGTGAATCAACACAGGAGAGAAACTACGCGCCAAATATGACAGCTTTGTGACGCGCGAGAATGACGGGCTATTCGGTTTGCAAAGTTTTTACTACTTTGCTCGAATCAAACCCCTTTGCTTTCACTTCGACGAGAATTTTTTCATACAACGCCGCATCCATTTTCGGTGTACGCGATAGCAGCCATAAATATTCCCGGCTCGGTTCGCCGATGACGGCATAGCTGTAATCTGGCGCGAGATCGATGATCCAGTAATCACCCCACACCGGCAACCAACTTAGCCATGCGGGGGCGAAGCGGACTTGTAGTTTGCTGTTTTGTGCGCTGTTGCTGGCTTGGCGCGCTTCGCCCTCGACTGAAGTGATCGAGCCATCGGATTTTTTGCACAGGTTGGTGACGCTCAACCGGCCATTGGTTTTTTGCGCGTAAGTCGCGCTGACGTTCGATTCGCACATGTTTTGAAAACGATTCGGCAAACGCGCGACTTCGTACCACTTGCCCATATAGCGGTTTACTTCTATGTTCGGCACGACAGTCAGTTCAGCCTGGTTTTTATCGACGCTGGCGCACGCGTGGTTGGTTAGTGTGACGAATATCAGTAGGAAAAATAATCTCATAAAGTCCCTTTCAAAAAATACAAATAGTTTAATTAAATCATATAGTTATAGTTTAAGCGCAAAAATGATTATGATCGAACTATGCATAAAAACCGCATCTCTATTCGAACCGCAAGCCTTGATGATCTGCTTCAAGTTGCGGGTTTGTTCAATGCGTATCGTTCGTTTTATGAGCAATCTGATGATGTGTCGCTCGCGACGGCATTTATCAGACAGCGCTTGCAGCAAAATGATTCGACTATTTTGTTAGCCTTCAACGAGGCGCAGCAAGTCATCGGATTTTGTCAGATGTATCCGACTTTTTGCTCAGTCGCCGCCGCGCCGATTTTGGTTTTATACGATTTATTTGTCACACCGACTGTGCGTGGCACTGGCGCGGGGCGCTCGCTGTTATTAGCGGCGCATGATTACGCCAAGCAAGCTGGTGCGGTGCGCATGGATTTATCCACGGCGAAAAATAATCTACTAGCGCAGGCTTTATACGAATCGCTCGGCTGGCAAAAAGACACGCAATTTTTCACTTATAGTTTGCCGATTCAAACATAACCAATAGCCGCCCAAATCTGCCTGCGCAAAGCGCAAAATATACACGCTTTACCCCTCGCACAAACTCCCTCTCTCTAGTATGATTCCTTGCAAATATGGGGTGTTACCCTCCTGTACCGTCAGTCAGCAAAAAGCTATAAATACGCATGCAGTTGACCCCTTTTCCTACACCAGAACAATTAACCGTAGCCACCGCGCTGCCTTCCTTGCCCGACGCCTTGTTGCGCGCGCTCGAGACTTGCGCGCGCGATAGCACGCCTTTGTCCGAAGTGGCGTATGCCGTGCGACTGGACGTGGCACTGGCGGCGCGTGTGTTGGAAGCGGCGTTTAGCCCGTCTGCCAAGCGCCAGCGTTTTCCGTTATTCGTCCATGTGTTAGAAACCCTGGGGCATGACGTGATTAAAACCGTCGTCGTCAGCGCGGCAGTGCAACAAGTGTTCCAACCGCCGAGCGCCACGCAGCTAGATGATCTGCAACAATTCCATCGCGATAGTTTGCGCTGCGCGTTTTACGCCGAAGCGATCGCCGACAAGGCCGCTTATCCGGTGCCGGATGAAGCCTATTTCACCGGCCTGTTACACAATTTGGGCAAACTATCCCTCGCCACCACGCGCGTCATCGAATATCGCCAGATCACCAAACTTGCAAGCAGCGACGCCGAGTTAATGGTGTTGGAGCAAGAACGTCTAGGTCTGACTCATGTCGCGGAAACCGAGCGGCTGATTCGTCGTTGGACGGTGAATTCGTTTATGGCCGACGCGGTGCACTATCAGCACGACCCGATGACCCGCGTCGCCGCTGCGCATAACCTGGTCAAAATTTTGCATCTTGCGCGCGCGATGATGCAAGCGCGCGAGGTTACTAGCGCAGGCATGATGGAGCACGCGCATTCGTTTTTCGGTTTTACGCCGCAAGACATGACCGACATTGACGCCGCTGCTACGACGCAATTACGCGAAGCCTTGAAGTTTCTCGATCTGCCATTGGAAAATAGTAAAGCCTTAGAGCAGACAGAAGGCGCGGCGCAAAACCATAAAACTTTACGCTTGGCCAACGCGGTGCGCGATCTTACCGTGCTGGCCACGCTTTCCTCCAGCACCAGCGGTTATCACGAGCCTGCATTGTTGAATAAAACTTTGCGGCAGTATTTACAAATTGAGCTCGGATTTTCCAACGCGATATTTTTTGTCCACGATGTGGGACATAAATGCTTGCGCGGATTGGCGGGGATGGATCAGCCGGACATTATTAACGAAATTACCATTCCGCTCGAAGGTGCGTCGAGTTTGCTCAAACATAGCGTCAAACTCAATCGCCCGTTTCATACCTTCGGCATCAACGAGGAGGGCTTCAGCCAATCGATCCTCGACGAACAAATCGCGCGCTTATTGGGCCACGATGGTTTTCTCGCGCTGCCGTTGGTAAGCCGCGGTGAGATGCTCGGCGCGTTCGCCATTGGCTTAGCGCACGCCGAGTTGCCGCAGCTCGATGCCAAAATGCGCCGCATGACTTTGTTTGCCAACGAAGCCGCCGCCGCTTTGCATTTTAGTATCAAGCAAGCCGGGCTATTGGCGTTTGTCACGCCGGAACAAAATCTCGCCGCGCAAAGCCGCGTGCGCAAAGTGTTGCACGAAGTGAATAATCCGCTCGGCATCATCAAAAACTATATCAAGATTCTGCGCCTCAAATTACCCAAGGCTGATCCGGCGCAATTTGGTCTTGAAGTGATCAACGAAGAAATCGATCGTATCGGCCATATCGTCCGCGGCCTGGCCGAGCCGGGACCGGCCGCCGTGCCGACTATCGCCGAGGTGAATGTGAATCATGTGATTATTGATTTGATGCAAATCACGCATGAGCAACTTTTTATCGGCGATAAAATCCGCTTACGCACCGATCTGAATCACTCGGTGCGGGAAGTCGCGTGCGACCGTAATCACTTGAAACAAGTATTGCTCAACTTGATGAAAAATGCGGCTGAAGCGATGGTGCTGCAAGGCGGCGAGCTAAGCGTCGCAACCAGCGACATTACCAAAGAAAATGGATTGCATAGCGTGCAAATCAGCGTCAGCGATAACGGGCCGGGCATACCCGAGGCGGTGATGGCGCGCTTGTTCCGCCCGGTGACCAGCACCAAGGGTGAAGGCCACGCCGGCTTGGGTTTGTCGATAGTGTATGAATTAATCACCGGTATGGGCGGTAGTATTTCAGCTGAAAGTAATTCAGATTCAGGCACATGTTTCAATATTTTATTGCCAGCCACAGCGCTATAAGAGAGAATATTTCATTTATCAAGGCAGGCATGAGACCTGCAGTAGTAATTCCGGGGGGAATGTTTTTCAATGGAACATAACGCATCACTACATCAGGCCGAGCCAGGCCGCGATGATCCTAAACCACGTCTATTAGTCGTAGATGACGAGCCGAATATGCGTCTCAGCTTGCAGCAGCTATTGAGCATGCAAGGTTATGAGGTGGATATTTGCAACAGCGGAAAAACTGCGTTGGTGATGCTGCAATCGCGCGCGTATGACATCGTGTTACTTGATTTATTCATGCCGGAAATGAACGGCTACGCCTTGCTCGACAGTATTGTCGAACGCAAAATGGATTGCACCGTAATAGTGGTTAGCGGCGACACGGCTATTTCTGCCGCGATTCATGCATTGCGCAGCGGCGCTTACGATTTTTTGCGCAAGCCTTACGAGCCGGAAGAATTACTCAAGACGGTCGAGAACGCGCTGCATCAACGCTACCTCGAACGCCAATTGACTTACATGCATCAGAAGCTCGACAAGTCAGAAAAATGGCATCGTTATTTAGTCGATAACTCTCCCGACGTGATTTATACGCTTGATAGCGAAGGACGATTTACCTATATAAATCAAAGAATTAAGTCATTGCTCGGTTACGCCAAAGAAGAGCTGCTTAATCGTCATTACACCTCGCTGATCCATCCGGAAGATCTTGCTATCGCCAAGCATGCGTTCAACGATAAGCGCACCGGCCAGCGTTCGACGCGTAATGATGAAATACGCTTGTTATGTAAACCTGACGCAGATAGTTTACCTCGCACCGAGCCGCCGTTTATTACCGTCGAGTTGAATGCGATGGGCATTTACGACACCCCGGAGCCGAACGAGCAAAGTAAATTTTTCGGTACTTACGGCGTGGCGAAAGATATTAGCGAGCGCAAGCAAGCGGAAGAAATGATTTATCACCAGGCTTATCACGATATGTTGACCGGCCTGCCGAATCGTTTATTGTTCAAAGATCACTTGATTCTCGGCATGGCGCAGGCCAAACGTAACCGACGCAAACTCGCTGTGATGTTTCTGGATCTGGACCGTTTCAAAATTATTAATGACACCCTGGGTCATGTAGTCGGCGATCAATTGTTGCAAAGTGTTGCTATGCGCTTGGCCAAATGCGTGCGCGAAGGCGACACGCTGGCGCGTCAGGGCGGCGACGAATTTACTTTATTGCTGCCGCAAATCGACGATCCGAAAGACGCGGCTAACGCTGCGGCTAAATTACTCGATGCACTGAATCGGCCGTTCCGCGTCGGCGGCCAGGATCATTATTTCAGCGCCAGTATCGGCATCGCGATTTATCCTGATGACGGCGACAGTGTCGATGCGCTGGTGAAAAATGCCGACATCGCCATGTATCACGTCAAAGAATTAGGCCGCAACAATTTTGCTTTTTTCTCCAATGCCAAAACCGCGGTGTTTTCGCATCGTCTGTCGTTGGAAAATGATTTGCGTCGCGCTATTGCCAATCACGAATTCGAATTGCACTACCAGCCGCAAATCAATACCGATAATGGCAAGATAGTCGGCATGGAAGCCTTGATCCGCTGGAATCATCCGGAGCGCGGCATGGTCATGCCGAATGATTTTATCCCCCTGGCCGAGGAGACCGGGCTGATTAATATGATCGGCGAGTGGGTGCTCAATACGGCCTGCCATCAAGCGCAGGAATGGAAAATTGCCGGCCTGCGCTTCGAACGCATCGCAGTGAATATTTCCGCCTATCAAATCGAGCAGGCTGACTTTGTCGAGAAAATAAAACACGCGCTCAACATGAGCGGCTTGGAAAGCGCTAGCCTCGATCTCGAAATCACTGAAAGCGCGATGATGAAAGATGTGGACGAGAGCCGTGAAAAGCTGCGTCAGATTGCCGAACTCGG
>JBEEJL010000339.1:0-9591 GCA_041169175.1 Pseudomonadota bacterium
CTACCACCTTAGTAGGAAGCTGGAAAAAAATCTGGGAAGGTTCAAGACCCGGCGAGCGTAACGAACGATTTTGGCTATATCAACGTAACTAATTGATTTAATTAAATTATTTAACAGTCCAATGCAGGGTGCGCTCGCACCAAAGCGAGCGAATAACACCGCATACATTGGTTAAAGTTTTGGTGCGCGAGCGCACCCTACGGGTAGAATTTATTATCGCCAAAGAATAAAACAACATGATAAAAATCCGCCAAGTCATTAATGCAGAACCCAACATCCTTTCAGCCCTCAGCGAATTACTCATCGACGCCGTACACAACGGCGCATCAGTCGGATTTCTCGCGCCGCTATCTACAGACATGGCAGAAAAATATTGGCAAAAAGTTTTTGCTGCGTTACATGATGGCTTGGCATTATGGGTGGCCGAGTCTGACGGCAAAGTCGTCGGCTCGGTGCAAGTTGATCCCTGCCAAAAACAAAATGGTCGTCATCGCGCTGACCTGCAAAAATTATTTGTATTAAAAACATTTCGCGGGCAAGGCATAGCAAGCAAGATGATGGCGAAGGCTGAATCCTTTGCGCGTGAAAATAAAATATCGCTGCTCGTGTTGGATACGATACTCGGCTCAAAAGCCGAATCCCTATATCAACATTTAGGTTGGCAAAGAGTCGGCGAGATACCCAAATATGCTGCGAATCCAGATGGTGAATTGGCGGCAACGGTTTATTTTTATAAGTTGCTTGGGTAGTTGTAGATGTGCTGAGGCACGAAGCGCATCGTTCACGAAAGATGCGTTTCGTGCCTCAGCACATCCTACTTCACTGAACATTTCATCGTGCGCAGTGCGCACGCTACGCGGGCATGGCGATAAACGCTTGCTTACTTTGCCGATCAAAGCCTGCTGATTCATAAAAACGCAAAGTCGCTTCGTCTTTGCGGCCGGTCATTAACATCACTTTGTAGCATTCGACCGACCATGCGTAAGCCAGCGCATGTTTCAAAATTGCCGTGCCGTAGCCTTGCTGCCGATGTTGGCTATGTGTCACGACATTTTCGATTACTGCATAGGGTTTACAGCCGCGTGTGAGATTGGGAATCACGCTGAGGGTGCAACTTGTAACCAACTAATCATCAATATAACCGCCAAAGTATTGAAACCGATCGTTAGATAAAATTTCGCGCCAGACTTTTTCAACTTGTTCGCGCGCCGGTAATGGCGCGTCATCTGCATGCAAATGCGCATAGAGTTTTAGCAGCGAATTCAAATGCGATGTACTTAGTTTTTGGATGTTGAACATAGATGTTTGGAGTTACGTACGACTCGATGTCCTTATTGAAACCCCCTCCCCTTCAAGGGGAGGGTTGGGGTGGGGATGGGTCAATCGTCGAACGGGGGACAACCCATCCCCATCCTAGCCTTCCCCTTGAAGGGGAAGGGATATTCTCGGATCAAGCGCAGCGTTGGCGTTTAACAAATCGAATACGTTTTCATTAAACCAGCCGCTCATCCAACACTTCGATCCAATGCTTCACATTTTTAGACGCACCGCTTTGAATGTGCGTTAAGCAACCGATGTTGGCGGTTGCGATGAAGTCTGGTGCGCCGGACTCCAACGCCGTCACTTTATTTTTCAATAATTGTTTCGACAGTTCTGGTTGCGTGATCGAATAGGTTCCGGCGGAACCGCAACATAAATGCGCGTCGGGCACGGCGGTTAAACTGAAGCCTGCTGCGCTCAATAATGGCTCGACAATATTTTTTAATTTGAGGCCGTGTTGCAGGCTGCACGGTGCGTGAAAGGCTATTTTGTAACTATTTGATTTATTTGAACTTTTTAGTAATTCTGCGAGACGATTTTGTTCGCGTGCAATCACCTGGCTCACATCACGAAATAATTCAGATACGCGCGCGGCTTTATTGGCGTAAACCAAATCATGCTGCAATAAATGGCCGTACTCTTGCACCATGGTGCCGCATCCGCTTGCTGTCACGACGACCGCTTCCGCGCCCGCTTCGATGTCCGGCCACCAGGCGTCGATGTTGCGCTTTACATATTGCAAAGCTTCTTGTTGCGCATTGAGGTGATGTGAGATCGCGCCGCAGCAGCCGACTTTGTCGGCGCGTATCAATTGCACGCCGAGTTTATCCAACACTCTTGCCGTCGCTGAGTTAATGTTCGGTGCCATGCCCGGCTGTACGCAGCCATCGAGCAATAACATTTTGCGTGGGTGACTTGTCGTCGGCCACAAACCTGCAGCCACTTTCAAAGGAATTTTATCTTTCAATACTTGCGGTAACACCGGTCTCGCAACACGACCGAGGGCGAGCAGTGAATTAAACAATCCGGCGCGCGGCAAGACATAACGCAAACTGCTGCGCAAGAAACGATCCGGCATAGTGCGCGAAACTTTTTGCTCGACCAACTCGCGGCCTATATCGACCAAGCGTCCGTACTGCACGCCGGAAGGACAAGTACTTTCACACGCGCGACATGTGAGGCAACGATCCAGATGCAATTGGGTTTTCTGCGTCGGCGTTTCGCCTTCGAGCACTTGTTTGATCAGATAAATTCGGCCACGCGGGCTGTCGAGTTCGTCGCCGACTAGTTGATAAGTTGGGCAAGTGGCGAGGCAAAATCCGCAATGTACGCACGAGCGCAAAATCGCGTCGGCTTCTTTTCCTTGCGGCGTATTCAGGTGGGCTTCGGTGATGTCTGTTTGCATATTTTATAAGAAGCTCTGTATGTTTTTGTAGGATGGGTACAACCCATCGCTTCAACGGTTTATTCGCCACCTGCATGATGGGTTGCACCCATCCTACGAAGCAGCAAATTAAATGTTATCCATCCGACCAGAATTTAATATCCCTGCCGGGTCAAAAGCGTTTTTTAAATTGCGATGAATTTTTGCCAACGCTGCGGGCAAAGGCTGGAACACGCCTGCCGCTTTATCCCCGCCGCGGAACAAGGTCACATGCCCGTCTATCGCAGTAATTTGTTGCTGCAATTTTCGCGCGTCAATGTCGCCCGCCACCCAGCGTTGCGCACCGCCCCACTCGATCAACTGTGGCTGTGCGAGTTCTAATGGTGGCGTAGTGGCAGGTAAGGAAATGCGCCACAGCGGCTTATCGGTTTGAAAATAGGCCTGTGTTTGGTCGCGCAAGCTGAGCCAGAAATTATTCGCGTCGGCTACCTCATCGCCGCCCATTTTTTGTTTCGCGGCGGCAACCGCTGTCGCCGCACCAGACAAGCGTACCCACAACGCGCCTTCACACATGCACGATGCAGACAAGGGCAATGGTTGGCCCGACCAACGATTGACCTGTTCAATCGCCGTCGCTTCATTCATTTGAAAACGCAAAGTCATTTCCGCTGCGGGAAGAGGCAATATCTTGAATGACATATCGAGCAGCACGCCGAGCGTACCCATCGCGCCGCACATCAAGCGCGACACATCGTAACCCGCGACGTTTTTGATGACCTTGCCGCCGAAATGCAAATCCTCACCTTTGCCGTTGATGATGCGCGTGCCGAGTACAAAATCGCGTACAGAGCCAGCGTAGGCGCGGCGCGGTCCGGATAATCCTGACGCGACGGCGCCACCGATGGTGCCTTTGCCATCAAAGTGCGGCGGTTCGAAGGGCAACATTTGCCCGCTGTCAGCCAATATTTTTTCGAGGTCGGCGAGATAGGTGCCAGCACGCACGGTGACGACTAGTTCTTTCGGTTCGTATTCGATGATGCCGTGATGCGCCGTCATGTCGATCACGTCGCCGCGCGATTCGCCGCCGTAAAAATCTTTACTGCCGCTACCGCGGATACGCAATGGCGTGTGCGATTCGGCGTGACGAATGATTTTTTGTTGTAAATTTTCTATTGAAAATGGCATAAACTTCTTATTTTAATCAAATAGTTACAATGCAATCAAAATCTTGGCAGATCCGGATGACTGACTTTGCCTTTGTGAATATGCATCGCGCCCATCTCGGCACAGCGATGCAAAGTCGGCACGGCTTTGCCGGGATTCAATAAGGCATGCTCATCGAACGCATGTTTCACCGCATGAAACATTTCTAACTCGCGCGGCGCGAATTGCACGCACATCTGGTTGATTTTTTCGATGCCGACGCCGTGTTCGCCCGTAATCGTGCCGCCGACTTTGATCGACAGTTCCAAAATTTCCGCGCCGAAGGCTTCGGTTTTTTCCAGCTCGCCGGGAATATTGGCGTCGTACAAAATCAGCGGATGCAAATTGCCGTCGCCGGCGTGAAATACATTCATGCAACGCAAGCCGTATTTTTTGGTCATTTCAGAAATCGCCAGCAATACTTGCGACAAGGCTTTGCGCGGGATGCTGCCGTCCATGCAATAGTAGTCGGGCGAGATGCGCCCCGCTGCCGGAAACGCGGCTTTGCGTCCGGCCCAGAATTTAATTCGCTCGGTTTCGTTTTGCGACACGCGTACTTCGGTCGCGCCGCTATCGCGCATGATTTGTTGCATGCGCACGATTTCGTCGGCGACTTCTTCGTTGGTGCCGTCGGATTCGCAAAGCAAAATCGCTTCGGCGTCGAGCGGATAGCCCGCTTTAACAAATGGTTCGACTGCGCCAGTCGCCAACTTGTCGAGCATTTCCAATCCAGCCGGAATAATTCCGGCGGCGATAATATTACCGACAGCGTCACCGGCTTTGACGACATCGTCGAACGCGGCGAGCACGCATTGCGCGCGTTGCGGTTTCGGTATTAATTTCACGGTGACTTCGGTGACCACGCCGAGCATGCCTTCACTGCCCGTCATCAGCGCAAGGATGTCGTAGCCCGCGCTATCCAGCGCGCCGGAGCCGATTTCCATCACGTCGCCTTCGATGGTGACGACGCGAATGCGCAACACGTTATGCACGGTCAAGCCGTATTTCAAACAATGCACGCCGCCGGAATTTTCTGCGACGTTGCCGCCAATGCTGCAGGCAATTTGGCTCGACGGATCCGGCGCGTAATACAAACCGAGATTCGCGACGGCTTCGGAGATGGCGAGATTGCGCACTCCGGGTTGCACAATCGCTGTGCGCGACAACGGATCGATGTTGAGTATCTTGTTAAAGCGCGCCAGCGACAACAACACGCCCTGTTCATGCGGCAACGCACCGCCGGATAAACCAGTTCCGGAACCGCGCGCGACCACCGGCACTTTCATTTCGTGACAGACGCGCAAAACTTTTACTACTTGTTCTTCCGTGGTCGGTAACGCCACTAACATTGGCGTTTTGCGATAGGCGGATAAGCCATCGCATTCGTAGGGCGCTTTGTCTTCTGTTTCGGTGAGCAAACTGCCCACGGGCAGAATTGATTGTAACTTATTGATTAAATTAAAGTTTTTAACTTGCGCAGGCTCTACGACTTGGTTCATAACAATAATCCGAATAGTTAAGCGGGTTGCAGGCGCTGGACTTCGCGCTCGTCGATAGGCAAGTTTACCAGCATCGCGAACACACCAAGCGCGATGGCGATTCCCCACACGATGTTGTACGAACCGGTTTTGTCATACAAAAATCCGCCCGCCCATACGCCGAGAAAGCTGCCGATCTGATGGCTCAAAAACACAAAGCCCGATAACATGGACATATGCTTCACGCCGAAAATCTGCGCGACCAAGCCATTAGTGAGCGGCACCGTCGAAAGCCACAACAAACCCATCAGCATGGCGAAGCCGTACACCGTCACTTGCGAAATCGGCAGCCACAGGAAAATTAATATGATTATGCTGCGCGATAAATAATTCGCGCTTAATAAATATTTTTTGCTAACAAAGCCGCCGAGATAACCCGCCGTATAAGTACCAAACACATTGAACAGACCGATCAGCGCGAGTGAAATCACGCCGTCGCGCGCAGTCAACCCTTTATCAATCAGATAAGACGGAAAGTGCACGCCTATAAACACCACTTGAAAGCCGCAAACAAAATAACCGAGCGTGAGCAAAATAAAACTGCGATGACCGAATGCCTCGCGCACCGCTTCACCTATCGATTGATGTTTGACACCGCTCGGCGCTTCGCGTTGCTCCACTAGAGCACGCGACAGCGGGGCGATCATCAGCGCACCGATGGCGAGCACCAACAACGCCTGCATCCAGCCGAAGCTGCCGAGCATCGATTGCGTGACGGGAATCATGGCGAACTGACCGAACGAGCCGGCTGCGCCAGTAATGCCGAGCGCCATGCTGCGCTTTTCCGGCGGGAACGCGCGGCCGATGACACCATACACCACGCTGAAAGTCGTGCCGCTCAATCCGAGGCCGATGAGAATGCCCGAGCCCCAACCGAATACCGTGCCATTCGCCGCCAGCGCCATGACGAGTAATCCAGCAACATATAGCGCCGCGCCGACCAATAAAACTTTTCCTGCGCCGAATTTATCAGCCAGCATGCCGGTGAAAGGTTGCGCCAGACCCCAGACTAAATTTTGCAACGCCATAGCGAAAGCAAAAGTTTCGCGCGACCAGCCGTGTGCGCTTGTCATCGGCTGTAAAAATAAGCCGAAGCCGTGGCGCATACCCATCGCGAGTGTAAGAATCAAACCGCCACAAAGAAGAACGACGGCTGGCGAGCGCCAGTTAGGGGAAGTCATGAGGTATTTACCTAAATTGAATTAACGCTCATTATATATGGCAACCGCCCATGTGTATTTTTTAGCCCTTCTGAGGAGAACGCCATGTCTGAAGTCACCGTCACCGCCAACGGCCCGCTGGCTGTAAAAGGTTTGAAAGAAATCAAGAATTCCAAAGGCGTTTCACTGCCCGTGCAGGAAACGGTTTATCTGTGTCGCTGCGGCCATTCGGCCAACAAGCCGTTTTGCGATGGTAGCCACAAGAAAATGAATTTCACCGACGAAAAAAACTAGCCCTGGCGGATGAGACCAGGGCTAATTATTCGACTGTTACTGCAAGTAAAATTAATCCCCGCTGCAACGCAAATATTTACTGCAACCATCTGCTACGTCGCCAGGGATTTTATACATATCGCTGCGCATTGAGCTATCGCGCTTTGGGCCGGCGCTGCCTTCTACGCCTGCCGGGCCGGATCTACCCGCTACGCCGGTTACATCGCCGCGCTTGTTCGAGTGCGTGCCGCTGAGTTCCTCGAATGCGTCATAAGCCATAGCCTGCTTGCCAAAGCCCATTTTCAGCGGCTCAACTTTTTCAGTCGTGCTTACTGTCCTCGCGTGAGTGCCGCTCAGATCTTCATATGCATCATAGGGAAAATAAAAATTACCTGCTGCTTGAACCATCGTCGCGCCTATCAGTCCGATAGCAAGAGCAGTAAGTTTCAAAGTGTTGCGGTTAAATAGTGTAGTCATGATAGAACTCCTGTAGTAAGTCTATTGAGAAAACTGCCAGGTCGTTGTACTCGCTCCTCTTATTTTTTCAACTGACCATGATTCATCTTAGGACTGGGCATGTCATTAGTGAAATAGATTGTGTGAATAAGCGACATTGAAAATATGAATAATGTATTACGGAACAATTTGAATTTATTGGGCGTACTCGATGCTTTGCTGACCGAACGCAACGTGACGCGCGCGGCGGAGAAAATGCATTTGAGCCAACCGGCGATGAGTAACGCGCTGGCGAAACTGCGCCAGTTATTTGACGATCCTTTATTAGTGCGCGTGCCCGGCGGCCTGGCGCTGACACCGCGCGCGGAAGAATTAATCGAACCGGTGCACAGAATATTGGAAGAAGTCGATCATGCGTTTCAGCCGCAGCAAACCTTCGACCCGGCGACGGCACAAAACAGTTTTAATATCGCCGCCACCGATTCGCTTGAGCTGACCATGCTGCCGCTCCTCAGCCAGCTGGTCTGCAAACAAGCACCAGGGGTGAAGCTCACCATCGTGCCGCGGACCTCGGCTAAAGTACCGCATGCGCAATTACTCAACGGCGAGATCGACTTGGTCATCGGCCACTTCGCCGATATTCCGGAAACCTTGCACGTGCGCACGCTTTATCAGGAAAAATTAGTGTTAGTGGTACGCGATAAACATCCGACCATCCGGCGCAAGCCTACCTTGGCGCAATTTGTCGCCGTGCCACATGTGTTGATTTATCCGCAGGCCGATGCGTTTTTGGCGATGGCGAGCGAACAACACCCGAGCGCCATTGCGCAACTCAACATGGCTTTGCGCCTGCCGCATTTCGCTGCCGCGCCGATAATCGTCAGCCAATCCGATTGCTCGGTGATTTTGCCCAGCCGTTTAGCCGAGCGTTTCGCTGCCTTGCTGCCGCTGAAGATTTTTCCCATCCCGTTTGATATACCGGCCTTCTCGATCAGCGCCGCATGGCATGAGCGCACCCATCATGACCCGGCGCAACGCTGGTTGCGGCAGATGTTTGTCGATATTTGCAGCAAACCCGAAGCCCGGAAAAGTACGCCAATAGAGCCGCTTGCCGCAACCATACGCTAAGGCTATGATGGCGCTCACACGCAGGACGGGCCTGCGGAAACAAACAGAAGCGCAAAGCGCCATTTCTAGGACGGAGAAATTCATGAGAAAAATCATCATTCTGGCAGTTGCTTTGCTGGCGGGTTTGACTGCCTACGCTGCCGAAAAATCAGTTCGCTTGTCAGTCGCTACTGGCGGCACTGCAGGGGTTTATTATCCTTTGGGCGGCGGCATGGCGGCAGTGTTGTCCAAATATGTGCCCGAAATCGAAGCCACAGCCGAAGTCACTGGCGGGTCGGTTGATAATTTGAAATTGGTCGGCACAGGCAAAGCCGACTTCGGTTTTTCCATGGCGGATTCGAGCTTCGACGCGCTCACCGGCACGGGAAAATTCAAAGACAAGATACCGGTACGCGCGCTGATGGTGTTGTATCCACAACCCTTAGTCATTGCGACGATAGAAGGCACCGGTATTAACTTGGTGGCCGATCTCAAAGGCAAACGCGTCTCTACCGGCGCGCCGGGTAGCGGCACTGAAGTCATGTCACTGCGCTTGCTCGAAGCTTACGGCATGGACCCCAATAAAGACGTGACGCGTGAGCGTTTGAGCCTGGCCGAATCAGTCAACGCGCTGAAAGACAAAAAAATCGACGCGCTGATGTGGAGTGGCGGCGTACCGACTGCTGGCCTCACCGACCTCGCCTCGACACCCGGCGTGAAAATGAAATTGCTCGATCTCAGCATCGCCACCGATGCGATGAATAAAAAATACGGCAATATTTATCTCAAAGGCGTGATTCCTGCCAACACTTATCCCGGCGTGGATAAAGATTCCGTCAACGTCGTGGTGTGGAATATTTTGGTTGCTAACGAAAAAATGTCGGACAAAATCGCTTACGATGTGGTGAAAACTTTGTTCGAGAAAAAACCGGAACTGGTCGCCGTGCATAAAGATGCGATGCAAATTTCGCTCGACACGCAAAAAGGCAATTCACCGATTCCGTTCCATCCCGGCGCGTTAAAGTATTTTGCCGAGAAAAATATTAAAGTAAAATAATTCAATTAATTCATATAGTTACATAAAGCCCGCTCTGATCAATTTGCGGGCTTTTTTATTCAGCGATTGCTAGAGGAGCGCGACGTGGCGGAC
>JBEEJL010000340.1:0-3064 GCA_041169175.1 Pseudomonadota bacterium
GGTCGATGGATTTGATCGCTTTGGCTGTATCCGCCGGAAACCAATCCGGGATGACAAAAAACCAAAGGAACATTTGCACGATGAGCGGCACGTTGCGGAATAGCTCAACGTAAAAATTGCCGAGGCGCACTGCCCATTTGTTCGGCGTGGTGCGCAGCACGCCGACGATGGTGCCGAGGATGACGGCGACGACCCACGCCGATAAAGCCGTGGCGATGGTCCAGCCAAGGCCGGAGAGCAGCCAATCAATGTATCGCGCCCCGGCTTCCGGCGTTTCCTCCAGATACACACCCCAGTTCCAGCCAGTCGCCATGATTTTTTTTCGCCAGTTTAATGCAGGAAGAATAATGAAACGCTGGTTAAAATTGCACCGGGTAGGGTGCGCCGTGCGCACGCGTAAGATTTATCCAGCGGCCAATTGTTGCTATATCGAGCGATACGCGTGCGCGCGGCGCATCCTACGAACTGTACAAATTTATTTTCCAATAAAAAAGGGAAACATGTTTTGCATGCTTCCCTTAATCATACATCAGCTTGGCTGATTTGCCTGCGACTTAAATGCCTTTGTCGTTCGGGTTGCTGAAGGCTTCTTTCAGCTCGGGCGACATGGGGATATTCAAGTTGACGCCTTTAGGGGGAATCGCGGCAGTGAACCATTTATTATAAATTTTTTCACCTTCCCCGGATTTCATTACGCCGCCAATGGTCGCGTGCACCAAATCTTTAAATTGCGCATCGTCCTTACGAATCATAATGCCGTAAGGCTCGGTGGAAAACGCTTTGGGCAGAATGACGAAATCTGCAGGATTTTCTGCATTGGCGCGCAAACCGTAGAGCAGCACGTCGTCCATTTCAAACGCCGCAGCGCGATCGCTCTTTACCATCTGGAACGATTCCGCGTGGTCCTTGGCCAAGATAAATTTCAAATCGAGTTTCCCGGCTTCGCTCAACTCGCGCACATATTTGCCTGAGGTGGTGCCTTGGGTGGTGACGACAGTTTTGCCTTTTAAATCTTCCGGGCCTTTGATGCCGGAGTTGGCTTTGACGACCATTTTTACTGCGGCGATATAAGTCGTCGGCGAGAACGCGACTTCTTCCTGGCGCTTGACGCTGTTGGTGGTCGAGCCGCATTCGAGGTCAATGGTGCCGTTTTTCATCAGCGGAATACGGTTGCTCGAATTCACCGCTTGGTATTTGACCTCAACGCCAGCGCCGACTTTGGCCTTGACCGCATCAACCACTTTGGCGCACAAATCCATCATATAGCCGACCGGTTGTTGCTTGTCGTCATAGTAGGAAAACGGAATCGATGATTCGCGGTGGCCGACGGTGATGGTGTTGCTGTCTTTGATTTTTTTCAGCGTGCCGGTGAGCTCTTGGGCAGAAGCGCTGGTAGCCAGCGTCAAGCTAACTAGGGCCAGTAGTGAAGTGCGTATGGATATTTTCATGAGTTAGTTCCCTCGGGTTGATCGGAATACCTGCTAATGCATAACGGTCGAAGTTTATGCCTGTTGACAGGTTATGGTCTTTGCGGCGCCGATACTCCGGTGCCGTGTTAGACGCAATTAAAAGTAATGCAAAATACCCAGTGCGACACCGGTGCGGTCCGAGCCGGCGAGGGTTGAATTCGTTCCCGCAGAGGCATTCGGGTCGGGATTGTAGTTATTGGTATCGAAATTATAGGTGGCGTTTTTTTCGTTGTCGATTTTGGTGTAATAGGTGTAAAGGCTAGTGCGCTTGGAGAAGCCATAAGTGCCGCCGACAGTAAACTGTTTGGCGCCTGAATCTGCCTGATTGCTCACGTTACCGGCTTTGCATTGCACCAAGGTGGCACACCCCGGTATCGCGCTACCGGTGCCTTTGTTGGCCTTGGCAAATTGCGCGCGTATCGAGCCAGCGCCGATCTGGTAAATACTGCCCAGCGACCAGGCATTGCGCTTGATATCGCCTAGCAGCGGTTCGTATTGCAGACGTTCTCCCACCGCGTTGACGGTAACCGGGCCGAATTTGACTGAGCCGGCCACGCGCGTGCCTTTGTCGTCTTTGCCAGTCGATTGGTAATTCTTGTGGATTTCATGTGCAGCCGATAAATAATACGGCCCGTTGCGATACATCAAAGCGCCAGATATTAAGCGGCCGCGATTAGTCGCATCTTCACCGGTGCCTGCAGCCAAGCGGCCGCTGAATCCGCTTAGGTTAGGCGACCAATATTGAATAACGTTGCGCTGACGGCGATCGAATGCGAAATTATTATCCGCGCCAGCCGTTCTGGCGCCATTGCCAATAATCGTCTGGAAAGACTCCATTCCCAGCGACAGGAATACGTCCAGATCCGGACCGTTGGAAATATTTTTGTAGGGGGTATCCCACTGGCCCGCAATCAAGGTACCGAATTGGCCTTCGAGGCCGACGCCGCTGTTGCGCGAAGCCCATGAGGTTGGCGCGCTGCCGTCCTGAGGAATGCTGGATTCAATTTGCCACAAGGCTTTGAGGCCGTTTGCGCCCAAATTCTCGGTGCCGCGAATACGAATATATGACGAGTTACTCGACAGGCGTTTCTGGCTATTGCTGGCGGTGCCGTTGGTAGCATCTCCGGCTTTGACATTTTCTGCTGATATGTCAAGGCGTCCACCGATAGTTACGCCGCTATCATCAGCTTGCGCCATGCCTGCTGCCATTGCGACAGCGATTATAGTAAGAGTAAAAAGTTTTTTCATGATTCGAAGCTCCGTAGTTTTGTTATCAACGCTTATTAAAATGACGTTCCAAGTAATGATATGAAGATAAAGCGGTTTCTCCAAGAAAAATCAGATGATGTTAAGTAATTAGTCAGTACAAAAATGAGCTCGTTCGATATGCGTGATAACTTATTGATTATATTATATTTTTATTTGTCGACGTGTATGGAGCGCTGTTGTATTTAACACACAATTTTTTATATTGAGTCAATAATTAGTGCGGCAGCCACTTTGCGTCCTTCGGCTAACAAAACATTGTAGGTGCGACATGCGGCGGCGGTGTCCATCGCTTCGACGCCTATTCCAGCGGCGGCGAGTTCTTTAGT
>JBEEJL010000341.1:0-5470 GCA_041169175.1 Pseudomonadota bacterium
CATGCATCAGCATACGTTCGACTTCATCAGGCTGCAGATTTAGCCGATACTCCCAGATGTCGCGATTTTCAAAATCATTATATTCACGCACTTTGAGATAGTAAGGCATGCTGGAAAACATGCCCGGATAGCCCCCAGTGAGCCCTTTGTAGGCGTATAAAAAACCTTGTGGCTCATCGGTGTTGGCGGCGTAATTTATTGCGTAGGCTAACAAGCGCGTTTGTTCGTCTTGATCTTTTGCGTCGATGCGTAGCAAGGTGTGCCCGTACATCGACGACGGGTTATTGAGATAGGCCGCTGGAAATATCAACGTGACCTCGTGCGGGTTCAGCGTGGCATACCAATCACGAAAACGCTTGCACGGTTGCTCAGCCAGTTTTGCTGTATCGAATTGCAATGCGCGCTTCAGCCATTGGTAGCGCGCGATAAAAGTACATTGCGGGTTTTGCTGTTTATCCGTTTCTTCAAGCGCAGAAAAAAATACTGCTAGCGTGGCGTCTAATTCTGCCGCCGCATCTTTATCGCCTTGCGCCGCGTTAAAAAATTTTGGGTCATCAGCAAGGCTACGCGAGCCGGAAGAAAAGGCATAAGGTTTGTAGTGAAGTAAATTCAACCATTCAGGATGTTGCGCCAGATTTTTTGCGCGCGCTTGTTGTTGAAGTTGCGTCAGATACTCGTTATCCGCCGCGCTGACTAGCAGGGCGTGCAGAGCGAAACAGAAAAATAAACAGCGGCCCCAAAACATACAGACACAATCCCCGGCAAAAATAAAAACACCCAGTGGCGAGGCCACTGGGTGTCAGGTGAAGCAGTAAATTAGATCGCTGCTGCGTACTGAGCCAGGCTGCTGTTCGCGGCCAGAACTTGCTTCAGGTTTGCGGCTACTTGATCAGCAGAAGCTGTCTCGGTAGCGTAGATCTGTGCAAAGTTTTCTTTGGTAGCGCGGAAGAATGCAGCTTTGTCGCTGTCGCTTACGCCGATCAACTTAGCCAAGGAAACCAGCGTCTCGCCGTTACCTTTGGACATGTCTTGAGCAAGCTTATCTTTGTTACCGTCAATAAACATGGCGGTTTTGTAGTTCGACTTGATCATACCGTCTTGGGTGCAGCCAGAGGTGCCGAAAGTGATACCGAAAGTCTGGTTGCCTGTCGAGCCGTTTGTTGTAGCAGCCAACACTTGTGGGAACACGCCTGACTGGCCGTCAAATACTTTAGAGCCCCAGCCGCAGCTGCCCACGTTGTTTTCGCCAGCAGCCATAACAGCGGATGAGGCCAAGGTCAAAAGCGCAGCAACGATGATTTTTGATTTCATTTGAAACTCCCGAATAGATTAATGGATAGGTATAAAGAAGGTTGAAACTGTAGCAACCATCACCTTTATAGCCGATGCCCGTTTACAGTGTCAAGCAGTAATTTCTCAAGTGTTCTATATAAGTAATTGATTTATATAATAATTATTAATTCTCGGTGTTAAAACAAAAAAACCAGCTTGCGCTGGTTTTGTTTGTTTAATACAACAGTTATCAGATCAACTTGCCATGACACTGCTTATATTTTTTGCCTGACCCGCAGGGGCAAGGATCATTGCGACCGACTTTATCACCGGCGCGTTCATACGGTTCCGCGCCAGCGTCGTCTTCCGCCGCTTCGGTCAGCGCGTCGTCGTAATCGGCATGGTGATATTGCATATTACGCGTCGCTGCCGGCGCTTCTTCTACGGCCTCGGCGACGGCTTCGAGTTGTTCTTCGCGTTGCACTTGTACCGAAGTCAGCAATTGCGTCACGTCGCGCTTAATGCGTTCAAGCATGTCGCTGAACAATTCAAACGCTTCGCGTTTGTATTCTTGCTTGGGATTTTTTTGCGCATAGCCGCGTAAATGAATACCCTGGCGCAAATGATCCAGCGCCGCCAGGTGTTCGCGCCAATGCGTATCGACATTTTGCAACATTACCGCGCGTTCGTAGTGATGCAGAACATCTTTGTCGATATCGTTAAATTTGCTTTGATACTCTTTGTTGCCAGCGCTGATAATGCGTTCGCGAATTTCTTCCTCAGTCAGATTCGGCTCGTTCTTCAGCCAATCCTGCACGGGGAGTTTTAAATTGAAGTCGGATTCCAGCGTGCGCTCCAAGCCTGGCGCATCCCATTGTTCTTCGACGGTGTTGGGCGGAATATGCGAAGCAATAGTTTGGCGCAATACATCTTCACGCATCGAGGTAATAGTCTCGGAAATATCGGTCGATTCGAGCAATTCATTACGTTGCTGATAAATCACTTTGCGCTGATCGTTGGAGACGTCGTCGTATTCGAGTAATTGTTTGCGGATGTCGAAGTTGCGCGCTTCGACTTTGCGCTGCGCGTTTTCGATCACGCGATTCATCAAGCGCGCTTCAATCGCCTCACCTTCCGGCATTTTCAATCGTTGCATGATGGCCGCAACGCGATCGCCGGCGAAAATTTTCATCAGCGGGTCGTCGAGCGCGAGATAAAAACGGCTGGCGCCGACGTCGCCCTGACGACCGGAGCGACCGCGTAATTGGTTATCGACGCGACGCGATTCATGCCGCTCGGAGCCGATGATGTGCAAACCGCCTTGTTGAATCACCGCTTCGTGCAGCTTGTCCCATTCGGCGCGATGCGCAGTAATTTTCGCCTGCTTCTCGCTGTCAGAAAGGTTTGCATCGGCTTTGATTTGATCGATCATCGGCTCGGGGCTACCGCCCAATACGATGTCGGTACCGCGACCGGCCATGTTGGTGGCGATGGTCACCGCTTTCGGCTTACCCGCTTGCGTCACAATTTCCGCTTCGCGCGCGTGCTGTTTGGCGTTTAACACGGCATGCGGCAATTTTTCTTTTTCCAATAAGCTGGAAAGCAATTCCGAATTTTCAATCGACGTTGTGCCGACCAACACCGGCTGACCGCGTGCATAGCAGTCTTTGATGTCATTAATAATGGCTTGATGTTTTTCGTTCGCGGTACGATAAATCTGATCGTCGCGATCCTGGCGTACCATTGGTTTATGCGTCGGAATAATGACCGTTTCCAAGTTATAAATTTGTTGGAACTCATACGCTTCCGTATCTGCCGTGCCGGTCATGCCCGACAGCTTCTTATACATGCGGAAATAATTCTGGAAGGTAATCGACGCCAGCGTCTGTGATTCATTCTGAATCTTCACGCTTTCTTTGGCTTCGACTGCTTGATGTAATCCATCACCCCAACGGCGACCCGTCATCATGCGGCCGGTGAATTCATCGACGATGACAATTTCGCCGTCGTTGACAACGTAATGTTGGTCCTTGTGATATAGCGCGTGGGCGCGTAACGCGGCGTAAAAGTGATGCATCAGAATAATATTGGCCGGGTCATACAAACTGCCGCCGACCGGCAATAAACCTGCTCCGGCTAAAAGCTGTTCGGCTTTTTCGTGGCCGGTTTCTGATAGCGTCACTTGCATGGATTTCAAATCAACCCAGTAATCGCCTTCGCCCTTTTCTTCTTCTTGTTTAATCAAGCGCGGCGCGAGTTGATTGATGGCGGCGTAAAGCGCGGTGGAATCTTCCGCCTGGCCGGAAATAATCAGCGGCGTGCGCGCTTCGTCGATCAAGATCGAATCGACTTCATCGACGATGCCGAAATTCAGGCCGCGCATGACGCGCTCTGAAATCTGCGTCACCATATTGTCGCGCAAATAATCGAAACCGAATTCGTTGTTAGTGCCGTAAGTAATATCCGAGCCGTATGCAATTTGTTTTTGCTCGTGCGGCATTTGCGATAAATTTACGCCGACAGTCAAGCCGAGAAATTTATGGATACGTCCCATCCACTCCGCGTCGCGCTTTGCCAGGTAATCGTTGACCGTGACGATATGCACGCCTTTGTCCGACAGGGCATTTAAGTAAGACGGCAGCGTTGCCATCAAAGTTTTACCTTCGCCAGTGCGCATCTCGGCGATTTTGCCTGAGTGCAACACCATGCCGCCGATCAGTTGCACATCGAAGTGGCGCATGCCGAGTACACGCTTGCCCGCCTCGCGCACCACGGCAAAAGCTTCGGGCAATAATTGATCCAGTGTTTCGCCGTTGCTGTGACGTTGTTTGAATTCGGCCGTCTTGGCCGCGAGCTGTTCGTCGCTCAGGTTTTGCATTTGCGGCTCGAGGCCGTTAATGATCACTACCGTTTTACGATATTGTTTGAGCAAGCGTTCGTTGCGGCTGCCGAATATTTTTTTAAGAAGGTCAGAGGCTGAAATCATGAAGTGGTCGTATAGTGAGCTACAAAATAAAAACAGGGTTAACAGGATAATCCCCGATCTGGGTACATTCCCAGACCAGAAACTTTCCGGTCAACCCTGACGGTAAGTTACGGGTAAAACTTATATGGCGACTGAAAAGACTTATTCAACCGCCGATTTGCAAAAACTGTCGCGGGTTTAACGCCACGCCGCTTTCACGAACTTCAAAATGCAAATGGGCACCGGTGGAGCGGCCCGTCGTACCAACTTGAGCAATCTGCTGCCCTTTTAGTACTACGTCGCCCGGTTTCACCAAACTCTTGGATAAATGCGCATAGCGCGAAACTAATCCGTTACCGTGGTCAACTTCGACCATATTACCATATTCACCATGTACCTCAGAGGTCACCACCACGCCGCCGGCTGCGGTGGTCACGCTGGTGCCGGTAGGCGCAACAAAATCGATGCCGGCATGGAAAGCTTTGCGGCCGGAGAACGGGTCGAGGCGATAACCATAATTGGATGAATGGTAGCCGGTGGTGACGGGCAAAACGGTCGGCAAAGATTTTTTGCGCAGATTTTCCTGCATCAGCATCGAGTCGAGCACACCGAGTTTATCGCCGCGATCTTCGAGCAATGAAGACAATTCAGCCAATTGGCGGTTAAATTCTTCCAGGGTAATGTCCGATTGCTCTTTCGCATCAGCCGAGGGGCCGCCGCGACCGGGTTTTTCGCTGAATTTGAATTCTGTCGGCTTGATACCTGCCGCTTTTGACAGACGCTCGCCGAATGCGTCGATACGCATCAGTCGAGCTTGCATCTCGCCTAATTTCACAGCGAGCGCATTCAGATTTTCGCGCATCACGACCTGGTTTTTTTCTGATTCTTTACGCGTCAGGCTCGACAATACGCTTTGCAAGTACGGGTTTTTCGTATCGACGGCTTGACGCAAGGTGAAGGCGTACATCAAGCTGCCGAATAGAAACATCGCGATAACCAAGCCAAGGCCCATCATGGCGATTTGCGAATGTGACACGTTATAACTGCGCGGCGCAGCCAATTTGTTTGATACGATAATGATATTCATCGTTAACCTTTTCAATACGCGCGATACTGAATTATGACATCCAGCAAATTAAGCGCTTATTTCCATGATATTCCGTTGCTCCAGCAGCGAGGGCTGGAGCGCTTAACTGAACTGCAAAAGTGCTACGTTGAGGCCGTTCCTGCGGA
>JBEEJL010000342.1:0-3888 GCA_041169175.1 Pseudomonadota bacterium
CAGGGCAATACGATTATTTTTACCGACGTATTCCAGCCATTGCTCGTCGGGGCCATTTTCAGGAAATAAATCACAGTGACGTTCAACCGTGAGGCCAGCAGCGGCAAGTGCCTTGGGGAAATTTTTGCCCAAGTCGCGGTCGGTGAAAAAAACCAGGCTCAAGCCGCCCGCTCGTAAAGAACTGCCTCCTCGATCTCAGCCGGGCTGAGGCCATAATCTTCCGCCAGTTCATTCACGCTCTCGCCCGCATCAATGCGATCGGCGATGACGCCGGTTGAAATACCTTTGTGGAGGAGCACAGGGCGACCGAAAGCGATGTTGGGGTCGATGGCGATGCGTCGATCAGGCGTGGCGGCTTCCGATGCACTAAACGGATATAGGCGAACAGGGAATTGCCATTGGTCCCACTCGACGCGTTTGAGATGTTCTTCCAGGAGTTTGCGCATGGCGATCTGACCAGACGCCGAAAGGTTGATGAGTTGTTCGTATTTCTCTAGGAACACTTGGCCTGCGTGAGTTTGCAAATCTTTATGCAGGAGTAGTCTTTCAATCTTGAGCGTGCGCTCTGCGTATTTGATTGCGTTGCGTACTTCCATGATGGGCACGCCGTGGTCTGTGCGTAGCGCGCGCAGAACGTGGGCTTCGATGAGATTCCAGAATGAAAGTTGAATCGGGTTTTTGATACAGGGTTGGATAATGGGATTAAACCGCGCGACGTCTCCCGCTTTTGGGTAGGTGCGGCCAACAAACCATGAGCGCAAGGTGGCATTCGCCACTTTGAGGTAGCGCGAGGCCTCGGCTGTCGTGTAAGCTGGTTGGTCTCTTAGGTCGGTTTTTTTGGCGGTCATGCTTTCAGCTCTATTTGCGGGTAGGTAAACATAGTCGTTGAATTGACCTTATGTCTAAACAGAAGTTTAACCTAATGCAAACTTTAACGCAATAAGAAAATGAATAAAAATTCAATTAAAACAAATAGTTACACGTTAACCCAATAATCACATGCCGACCTTCACCGAATCCATCGTCGAAGACGCTTCCCTTGCATGGCTGAAGGCTTTGGGCTATTCCGTTCTCCACGGCCCCGAGATTGCAGCGGGTATGCCTGCTGCCGAGCGTAACGACGCAAATTATCGCGATGTCATTCTTGAGCGGCGTTTGCGCGATGCGCTTGATCGACTCAATCCGAATCTGCCGCCTGAAGCATTGGAAGACGCATTCCGCAAGTTGATGCGCAGCGATGCGCTGTCGTTGCTGGAGCGTAACCGCGCGGTGCATTTGATGTTGGTGAATGGCGTGCCGGTTGAGTATCGTCGCGAGGATGGTTCGATTGCTGGCGACCAAGCCAAGCTGCTGGATTTCGACACACCAGAAAATAATGACTGGGTTGCTGTGAATCAATTCACGGTGGCGGAAGGCCAGCATAACCGCCGACCTGACGTGGTGTTGTTTGTGAATGGCTTGCCGCTTGCGGTAATAGAACTCAAAAACGCCACGGATGAAAACGCGACGATCTGGAACGCGTACCACCAATTGCAAACTTATCAGGCGCAAATACCTGCGCTATTTAACGCTAACGTGGCGCTGATTATTTCTGATGGCGTGCAGGCGCGCATCGGCTCAATCGGCGCGGGCAAAGAATGGTTTAAGCCGTGGAAAACCATTACTGGCCGCGAAGATGCGGCGGCGAATATGGCTGAGTTGCAGGTGGTGCTGGAAGGTGTGTTTGAGAAGCGGCGCTTCCTCGACATGGTGCGTTACTTTATCGTTTTCGAAAAATCTAATGACGGCAAACTTGCCAAGAAAATGGCGGGCTACCACCAGTATCACGCGGTGAACGTGGCGCTGGAAGAAACACTACGCGCGGCCAAAGAGCAAAAGGCTGCGCAACCTCCTGGCCGTTACGAAGCTGGTCTCAAACATGGCGGCGAACCCGGCGACCGGCGCGTAGGCGTGGTGTGGCACACGCAAGGCTCCGGTAAAAGTTTGACCATGGCGTTTTATGCCGGACGGGTAATTTTGCATCCAGCAATGGCGAACCCGACTGTGGTGGTGTTGACTGACCGCAATGATCTGGATGATCAATTGTTCGGCACCTTTGGCCGTTGCAGTGATTTGCTGCGGCAGCCGCCACAACAAGCAGCGGATCGCGCCGACTTGCGCGAGAAGTTGAAAGTTGATTCTGGTGGCGTGGTGTTTACTACTATTCAGAAATTTTTCCCTGAAGCATCACCCGCATCTGGGACGCCCGACGTCAAAGCGCAAGGAGCAAACAAATTCGGCCGCATGGATGTGCTATCAGACCGGCGCAATATTGTAGTGATTGCCGATGAGGCGCACCGTAGCCAATATGATTTCATCGACGGCTTCGCGCGTCACATGCGCGATGCGTTACCACATGCTTCGTTCATTGGCTTTACCGGTACGCCGATTGAAAAAACCGACGCCAACACGCAAGCGGTGTTCGGTGATTACATTAGCGTGTATGACATTCAGCGTGCAGTGATTGATGGTGCGACGGTGCCGATTTATTACGAGAGCCGACTTGCGAGGTTGACGTTAAAAGATACTGAGCGCCCGAAGATCGATACGGAATTTGAAGAGGCGACCGAAGGCGAAGAAGTTGAGCGCAAAGAAAAACTGAAAAGCCGTTGGGCGCAGCTGGAGGCCGTGGTCGGCTCGGAAAATCGGGTTAAGCTGATTGCGCGCGATTTGGTTGAACATTATGAAAATCGCCTCGCGGTGATGGACGGCAAGGCGATGGTGGTGTGTATGAGCCGCCGCATATGCGTTGAATTATATAAAGAAATCAAAGCATTACGACCGGCTTGGCATGGCGACTCTGACGACGCTGGCGCAATGAAAGTGATCATGACCGGCTCTGCGTCTGATCCACTCGAATGGCAAAGCCATGTGCGTAACAAAACGCGACGCGAAGATATGGCATTACGTTTTCGTAATCCAAAGGATGGATTCAAGATTGTGATTGTGCGCGACATGTGGCTCACAGGTTTTGATGCGCCAAGTTTGCACACGATGTATGTGGACAAGCCCATGCGCGGGCACGGGCTGATGCAGGCGATCGCGCGCGTGAACCGTGTGTTCAAAGATAAGCCCGGTGGCTTGATTGTTGATTATCTCGGCCTTGCCACAGAATTGAAAGCCGCCCTCGCCACTTACACCGAGAGTGGCGGCACAGGGAAAACGGCGCTTGATCAAGCCGAAGCTGTCGCAGTAATGCAGGAAAAATATGAAATCTGTTGCGGTTTATTTCATGGTTTCAGTTGGGATGCTTGGACGAACGGCAAACCACAAGAGCGATTATCTTTGCTGCCTGCGGCACAAGAACACATACTCGCGCTGAAAGATGGAAAAAACCGTCTGCTACATTCAGTTACGGAGTTGTCCCAAGCTTTTGCATTAGCGGTTCCGCATGAAGATGCGTTACATATCCGGGATGATGTGGGCTTCTTCCAGGCAATGCGCGCAGTATTGGCGAAAACCGAAGCTACTCAACATAAATCAAACGAAGACTTGGATCACGCTATCCGGCAGATTATTTCCAAAGCCGTGGTATCGGATGATGTGATTGATATTTTCAGCGCGGCGGGCCTGAAAAAACCCGACATTTCTATTTTGTCAGACGAGTTTCTCGGCGAAGTGCAAAATATGCCGCAACGAAATTTGGCCGTAGAGCTTTTACAAAAATTACTCAAAAGCGAAATTAAATTACGCTCGAAACGCAATGTGGTCCAAGCACGCTCATTCGCCGATTTACTGGAAAAATCGGTGCTCAGATACCAAAACCGAGCCATCGAAACAGCACAGGTAATCGAAGAATTGATCGGCCTCGCCAAAAATATGCGCGCAGCCAACGCGCGCGGCGAAGCA
>JBEEJL010000343.1:0-3445 GCA_041169175.1 Pseudomonadota bacterium
TTAATGATCGCCCAATTGACTGGCACGCGTCCGCGGTACTGCGGTAACAAAGAGCCGTGCATGTTGAAAGCGCCATGTGTCGGAACTGATAACAACTCGCGCTTCAACATCATCCGGTAATAAAACGAGAAAAAGTGACTTGGCTGTAACTTATTGATTATATTAATAATTTCTCGCGTATTGGGATCGTCCGGTGTGATCACTTGGATGTCGTGCAAGGCCGCAAGTTTGGCGACGCTATCGAACCAAATAGTTTCCTTGGGGTTATCTTGATGCGTAATCACCAGCGGAATGTTGACGCCGTGCGCGAGTAAAACGGAGAGACAACGCACGCCGACGTTGTGATAGGCGAAGACGATGGCGCTGGCTGTCATTATTTGGTGTGGGCGAAACTGCTGATATTTTGCGCGATAGTTTCGCTCTGATCTTTTTCCAGAATGGCTTGAATAATAAAGCGCGGACGATGGCGTACTTGCTGATAAATGCGTCCGACATATTCGCCGAGCAAGCCGATGCCGAACAACAACACGCCGATGAGGAAGAAGGTGATGCCGAATAAAGTGAACAGGCCTTCCGCTTCCGGCCCGACAATCAAGCGACGGATAGCCAGATAGATCACAAATAGCGCAGAGAAAATCGACAATGCGATCCCGATGAGCGAAAACATTTGCAGCGGTACAATCGAGAAGCCGGTGATTAAATCAAAATTCAAACGAATCAAACTATACAGTGAATATTTCGACTCACCTGCAGAGCGTTCTTCGTGTTCGACCATGATTTCGGTTGGGCGCGAAGCGAATGAATAGGCCAACGCCGGAATATAGGTGTTTACTTCTTTGGATAAATTGATCGCATCGACAATCGGTCTAGCGTAAGCGCGTAACATGCAGCCTTGGTCGGTCATTTTGATTTTGGTGATGCGTTCGCGCAGTCGATTCATCGCACGCGATGCGTAGCGCCGCCAGGCCGAATCCTGTCTCAACTTGCGTATGCTGCCGATGTAATCGAAGCCTTCGTCCATCTTGGCTAACAAGTTACCGATTTCTTCTGGCGGATTTTGTAAATCTGCGTCTAGTGTCACAATGCGCTGTCCGCGCGCTTGCTCGAATCCGGCCATGATCGCCATATGCTGGCCGAAATTACCGTTAAATAAAATCACCCGTGTAACATCAGGCCGCTGTTGAAATTGTTCACGCAACATAGCGGCAGATTTATCGCGGCTACCATCGTTGATGAAAATAATTTCATAGCTGATGTTGAGTTTATCGAGGGCAGGGTAGAGCCGAGTGAACAACGACGGCAGACCGTCTTGCTCGTTATAAACCGGGATGATGATCGATGCGTTAGGTGTCGTCATGAGATGTATTGTTTAACAACGCGCGACGATATAGACGCCGACAATGATAATGCCGATGCCGATTAAACGCGAAATGGATAAAGCTTCGCCGAATAAATACCAGGCGGCTATGGCGTTGACGACATAGCCAATTGATAGCATAGGATAAGCGATGCTGACCTCCACGCGCGACAGCGCCATAATCCACACCACGACGCTGATGACATAACAAGTGAGGCCGCCAAGAATATGCGGCTCTGTGGCGAGCTGCCAACCAACCGGAATGATATTGTCACGGTTGAAGGCGAAATGACCGATGCTGTTGGTGCCGGCTTTGAGCAATAATTGCGCGCCGGCATTCAGCAACACGCCAAGTAAAATAAGGGAAAAGCTGATGGAATTCATGGCTTTTTAATAATAACACGACGGCCATCATCGGCGATGACTTGCATCAGTAAGTGTTCTTTTTGCAGCGCCTGATAAACGCCTGTCGGCATCAAGGCGATAGCGGTTTCGTTTTGCAGCCATTTGCCGATAAATTCATCCACGGTTGGAATCCATTTTTGCGGCTCCTGCTTGATGCCCAGCGCCAATTCGTCCTGAAAATTGACTAGAGTCACCGTGCGTTGTAAATAAAATGGCAGCGCCTGATCGTAGGTGCTGACGTTATAAATCGGCGTATCGGCTTGTAGGTAGGGGCGAATTTTTTGCGCAATGTCGTACGACGATTGCTGCGGTGATTGGGTTTCATAACCCATCCAGGCTAATTGCCAAGCTATCAGTGAAGCGAGACTTATCGCAGCGACGCCGGTAATTTTATTTTCTCGGCTTAATAGTCGCAAGCCTTGTGCCGATCCAATGAATAGCGCGCCGAATGCGGCCATTAACCAATAGGCATAATGCAAATGCATGGTGGAAGTCAGAGGCGTGAGATGGTCTTCGGGGATTTGTTGCAAGATAAACGGGATCGCCAGAACTAAGGCCAGCGCGGTCAGACTGACAAGAAAAATTTGCCAGAATATTTTTTTCGCCGGAATCGTATCGAAATACTGTCCGACAAGTATGGCTAATGCGGGAAAAATCGGCAGCAGATAAGCGGGAAGCTTGGATTTTGAAATGCTAAAAAAAACAAACAGGAACGCGCACCAGACAATTAAAAACCGATTCGGATGAAAGCGATACTGTTCAAACCCACGTTCGATTTTCCAGCTACGCCATAGCGCAGGGAATAGCGAGAGCACCCAAGGCATGATGCCGCCGAACAACACGGGTACAAAATAATAAATTGCGCCTTCGCGGTCATGCTCGTTTTTGGTAAAGCGATCAAAATGTTCGTGGATAAAAAAGAATTGCGCAAACTCAGGGTTGGCGCGCGACACGGCAATAAACCACGGCGCCGTGATGAGCAAAAATAATAGCAGGCCTTTGCCGATATGTAATCGCGTCCAGATCTTTGCATCACGATTCAGCAGCGAATACAGCACCAGCGCCGCGCCTGGAAGCACTATGCCGATTAATCCTTTGCTCATCACGGCAAGCGCCATCCCAGCCCAAGCGATTAACATCCAGTTGCGTTGCTGATGCGCTTTGGCGTGTTCGCGCTGAGCGAGTAATAAGCCGAACACGCTAAGCGTGAGAAAAAAACTCAGACCCATGTCGAGCGTGTTGATGTGGCCGAGCAACGCATACCACAAACTGCTGGCGAGCACGGCGGCGGCATAAAAACCTTGCTGTCGGCCGAATAAAACTCTCCCGGCAAAGTAGGTCAGCAGAATGCCGGCAAAGCCAGTTAACGCAGTCCATAAACGTGCCGGGCCTTCGGATAAGCCAAAGATTTCAAAAGCGGCTGCCGTGGCCCAATATTGCAGCGGCGGTTTTTCAAAATATTTGAGATCATTCAAACGCGGCGTCAGCCAATCGCCGGTCGCCACCATTTCGCGTGAAATTTCTGCGTAGCGGGCTTCGTCAGGTTTAGCGAGTTTGCGGTAATCGATAGGGCCGAACCAGATAACGGCGAGGGCGAGCAGCAGCGCCCACAGAGTTTTATTGGAAATCACAGTATTGTCTATTCATTTTATTTATTGTGCCGCGAGAAGATTAACGATGCGG
>JBEEJL010000344.1:0-15538 GCA_041169175.1 Pseudomonadota bacterium
CTTCGGCGATTTACTCGTTAAAGGCCCGTGGATCGTGAAAGAATATTTCAAAGGCGAAGGCGGCGACCCGCTGCAAAACGGCTGGTTCCCCACTGGCGACGTTGCCACCATCGACCCCGATGGTTATATGCAAATCACTGACCGCAGCAAAGACGTGATCAAATCCGGCGGCGAATGGATCAGCTCGATTGATTTGGAAAACGCCGCGATGGCGCATCCCGCCGTCGGCGAAGCCGCCGTTATTGGCATCGCGCACCCGAAATGGGATGAGCGTCCGTTGTTAATCGTCGTCAAAAAACCGGGCGCAGAAGTGACCAAAGAAGAATTACTCAAATTCTTTGAAGGCAAAATAGCCAAATGGTGGACGCCGGATGACGTGAGCTTTGTTGAATCATTACCCCACACCGCGACCGGCAAATTGCAAAAAAATAAATTGCGTGAGCAATTTAAAGAGTATAAATTGCCTACATTGTAACTATTTGATTTTATTAAATTTTTATACGATTAATTATTGCCTCAACTGTTCTTTTTTATCAAGAAAATCCCCTCCCCTTTAAGGGGAGGGTTAGGGTGGGGATGGGTTTATAATCACCGCTAATTCACATCACTTCCAAAGCTCATTTTATTTTTCGAACCACCGCTGGAGAATCAACCATGAAACTAACCCAACTTATTTTCACCGCATCAAGCGCAGTCATTTTTTTCGCAGCGACTACAGCTAATGCCGCCTCGCCGCTCGGCGTCGATTTTCACACCGCGTATGCCAGCACGCCCGCCGTGCAGCAAGCACGAGCTGCCGGAAAAATCACCAGCGAAATCGCCGCGTTTCTCGCCGCGCCCAATCCTATTGCCGAAAAAGCCGCCGTCATCAATGTGCTCAACAATAAAGGCAAACAACAAAACGCGAAAATATTTCGCGACTATCTGGCGAAAAATTCCGGCGGGACATTTAATGCCGACAGCCTCGGCCCAGAACAACAGTTCGCCCTCGGCTACCTGACCGCACTCGACGATCCCGCGCAATCACAGAAGGCATTACCGATGCTGGAAAAAGCCAAAGCACAAATGCCCGACAGCTTTACCATCGCGATGATTTTGAATCTGGTGAAAGCACAACAGCAGATCGGCAAGCATGCCTGCAAAGCCTGGACATTGACGGAAGACGTGCTAAGCGATGACAACCTCAGCATGGATATGCGCGAAGAAGCCGTTGATATCATCGAGGAAAGCATGGGCGTACACGCGAAAGATAATTGCAAATAAAATCCGCGCCGTATCACTGAAAAAAAATAACACGTGCGCATAACCAGCATTGACACCTTTCGCGTAATCGCCATTTTGGCGGTAATTGGCATTCATGCTTTTGCCTTTTGGCTTTATCCTAAGACCTACGATTGGGTGCAGTTGCTCAATCGCTTTGCTGTGCCTTTTTTCTTTATTACCTCAGGCTATTTTTTTACGCTAAGGGCATTAGCCGGCAAAGACCCCACTTCCATGGCAGTCGCCAGCGCCAAGCGTTTGGCGTTAATTTTTTTTGTCTGGAGCTGCGTCTATGCGCTGGCTCCGGCCTTCATTCCGAAAAACTGGGCTAACGTAGCGCAAAACGGTTGGTCTGCGGAATTATTCAAACAACTGCAATTGAGTTTTTCCGATTTTTCTCAACGACCTGTTTTTAATCTTTTTCAAGGCCCGGGTTTTCACTTATGGTATCTACCCGCGTTAATTTGCTGCCAGCTATTGCTAGGCGTTTCACTACGATTTAAGCAACTACCAAGCTTTATGCTATTGGCGCTTGCTCTGTTTATATTTGCGCTGTTAGCAAAACCTTACGCTAATACTGCATGGGGAATTCGCATCGCTTTCGACGCGCGCAACGGCCCGTTTTTCGGCTCGATATTTGTCGCCATGGGGGCTTGGCTGGCCTACAAAAACTTCAAACCTGGCTGGAAAATGGCTATGGCAGTTCTGCTACTAGGCTATGGCCTGCAATTCTGGGAAGGTCAATATTTACATCACCTCAATCCCGCCATGCCTGTCGCGGGAAATGATTTCCTCGTCGGGACAGTTTTTTTAGGTCTTGGCGTGATGTTGGTCGCTTTAGCTTTGCCTACTCTCGGCGCATCAACCAAAATCTACAAGCTCGCGCCGTATGGATTGGGGATTTATGTTATCCATATTCTAGTACGCGACTTTCTTGAGCCTATACACTCATCGCTGCCGTTTTACGCCGTCACCTGGACTTTAGCGACATTTATTGTCAGCCTCGGACTCATCTTCCTATTGAATAAAATTGCTTTCATTCGCGCTACTATTAGCTGACCGCCACGTTCAACAAACCAATAATTTTGATGGCTATTAGGTTGATTAAACTTTAGTCACCATATTGCAGGCACAGATTCTATCCGCACATCCGGTTTTGGCCCAGCCTTACCATCGCCGCCTTTATTTGAAAAATGAAGTCGATGCAGAAACGATTTTGCTAGCGGATCTATTGAAACAACAATCGTACCTCCCGCGCCAGCAGGACCTGACATGCCATCGGATCCATTGCGACCATCCAGCCCGTTCGATCCGCTTGGAGAACCCACGCCGCCGAATCCGCCACGGCCACCGCGTCCGCCCGACCCACTCGAGCCGCCTGCTCCTCCATTGGTGCTCACGCTGAGTGATCCTTGATCAGAATCGATTAGAAAGAAATGCTCGCGACTCGCACCGGCTACACGTGCTTGCAGTAATGAATGAGCACCTTGTTTGAGTCTTAGCCAGACATGAACAGCCTCACCCGGAGCACCGGCACCTCCGTTGTCTCCATCACGTCCGTCACTTCCGTTGGTGCCATTTCCCCCGGCGGAGGGGTTGTTGATGTCACTAGATCCCATAGATCCATCCGTGCCATCTTGTCCATTGATGCCACTAAAACCATTTGCTCCCGCGCCACCTGAAAAATCCACGTCGAAGCTCGCGTCGTAGCGAACCGGGATAGCAAGGTCCGTCACCACATACTCATGGCCGACGGTCGTAATGTGGATCTGCGGTAATTGCCCTTCGCTTAAACGCGGATCAGCAGGCAACGAGACTATTCCGTCTTTACTAATTTGCACGATCTTAGGGTCGAAACTAAAACTTTCGAATAGCACTTTGCCCTTGCCAAGGCCCTCCGTAACTAGCGATTTGCCATCCGGGGTCTTCGTTACGATTACAAGGCCTGCAGACTTGCCAGGAGCCAAACCAGGGCCGGGAGAAAGATAGGTAGATATTGCCGTAACCGGAACATCGGCTAATCGCATCTTCAGCCCAAGCGCCACTTGGATCGAGTTACATCCACTCAGCGCCAAAAATATAAACCCAGCTAAAACAGCACAGTGTAGCTGTCGTAAAGATAGAACCCTTTTGGCGTAAATCAAACAACGAAGCAAATATTGATAGTTCATGGTTTACATCTTTTTATTGTTAATGCAATCACGAGCTCTCCTTAAACTACACAAAGCCTAAATTTTTCGTCGTAAAATTGGCAATGTCCGGCAAGACTGTCGAGAGATCACCCGGCGCAACGCCGAACCAACTGGCCAAAGTTGCGCCCATTTGATTCACGCTGACCGCCGGTAGCAGCCGGCCTTGCCCTACATCATCCGGACCGTTGTTCGCAATTGCCGGCGGCTTGCCGTAAAACGCCTGGCCTTTGACTGCACCGCCGACGACGAAATGATGACTGCCCCAGCCGTGATCGGAGCCGTCGTTATTGCCCACTAAAGTACGACCGAAATCGCTGGCGGTAAACGCCGTAACTTGGTTGGCAATGCCGAGTTCAACTGTCGCGTTGTAAAAACTGCTCAATGCATCCGCCACATTAGTGAGCAAGGCCGGATGCACGTTGTTGAGGCCATCGTGATTATCGAATCCGCCGAGGCTGACAAAAAACACTTGGCGTTTTACGCCGAGCGTATCGCGCGCGGCGATCATTTTCGCTACCATTTGTAATTGTTGCGCGAGCGTATTGGTCGCGGTGAATGGCGTGACAATCGCTGGAATGGTAGTGAGCGCGCTGGTAAGCGTATCGTTGGCGGTGATCGAGCGCTGCGTGATGCGCGTGAGCTCACTTTCAAACAATTGCGATGACGGCGCTGTAACCATAGCTTTGAGAACGTCGCTACAGGCTTTAGAACCATAGAGCGGATTCTTGATGCCGTTGATCGGCACGCTGCCTTTTGAAGTCACTTGATATTGCACAGCACTATTACCGGACATAAACACTGCATTACCGGAAATATTCACGCAAGTGAAGGTACTGTTGGTATTGCCTGCAGCGAACAAATCGCCCATGCGCCCGCCCCAGCCGCTAGTCGCGCCTTCGGGCAAGCTGCTTTGCCACGCGCTTTGTTGATCGTTATGCGAAAACAATTTCGGCGGCAACTTTACCGTCTTGTTGGCGAATTGAATTTTTGATGTCGGCTCGATGAGTGTGCCTACATTTAACATCACCGCCATCTTGCCGCTATCGAATATGGGTTTGATTAAAGCAAGCTCAGGTGCCAAGGCGTATTGCAGACCGGCTAAATCCACTGCTCCTGGCCCTGATGCGGTCGATGCGCTCAATGCTGTCGCATCCAAATTCGCGCGTGGGTAGGCCAGCACTGGTCTCAGGGTTTGGTATGCGTTATAACTGGCGGTGTCGTAAGGAACCAGCGTATTCGCGTAGTCGTTACCGCCATACAAAAATACGCACACGATAGCTTTGTAGTCCGTTGCGGTTTGCGCAGCGGCTTCGCTCATGGCGGCAAGATTCAGCGCGAAAGGTGCCGCGCTGCCAACTATGGCAAGCGCCGAGCTGCGTTTTATAAACTCTCTGCGTGAAGCGTTTAATTGATATGATTTCATGATTTTTCCTCTCAATTATTTTTGCACGATGTATTCAGGCGCAGCCATGACTAACAATATGGCCGCTTGAACGCGTTGTAATGGGCCGTTGGTGGTTGTCGTTGAGATGGTATCGACTGCAGTTTTGATCGTGCCGATAGTCGGCACGGAAACCGCACTGCCTGCAAGCTGCAAATTGATTTGGTCGAGCAATTTTTGCGTATCGCTCGCAAGTGGAAGCCAATCTGCGTAATTCGCTTTGACTTCGCCGCGACCATTTTGAATCGCCGCTTGCATGTAATTCAAATAACTCGCCACACTCGATTCATTGGTTATCTGAAACTCCGGCGCAACCAAACCTTGCTGCGCAATCGCCGTCCCCGGCGGCACAAAACCCGGTCGGAAAAAATTAAACACGCTTTCACTGCGCGCCGGGCTTTGACCTAGCCGGTTGCCCGGATCAGACGTATTACCGATATCCCACAAGTCAGTCGGCGATGTCGCGCCGAACACGCGTGCCCATGATACGAATCGCACGATAGGTTCGCGCAGTTTCCCTGCGCCGGTTGCCGGTGGCGTGAGCGCTTCAGTATCGGTGAGTATGGCGCTAATGACGGCTTTCATATCGCCCTTTATGCCACTACCATTGTTATTAAATATCGTCGCCACGCGTTGCACATAGGCCGGGCTCGGATTACTCGCCACTAAACGCTGGATTAATTGCTTGCTGATAAACGGCGCTATGTTGGGATGTGCGTAAATCGCATCCAGCGCAAGTTTCAAACTTTGTACGCCTTCTGTTCCCGCAGGAATAGTGGTGCCAAGGAAAGTCTTTGCGCCGAGTTCGTGACGCGCAGGGTTTTGCACCATCGGCCTACGAAAGCGATCTGGCGTGGTGTTATCGGTGCTGTCCAGCACCCAGCCAGTAAAAACGCGCGCCAGGCCGCTGATATCCTCTTGCTGATAGGTTTCTATCGGTTTGCCAGCGGCGTCCTTTTTCAATGTGCCATCAAGATTAAGTTCATACAAGCCAATCGCGAAAAGCTGCATTAACTCACGCGCGTAATTTTCATCCGGCTGCGTACCGGTATTTGCATTGGCTTTGGTGTTGTTAACGAAGGTAAGGTAGTTGCCCATCGCGGGCAAAGTGGAAATTTTATCCAGTAGTGTGCGGTAATTGCCGAAGGCGTTATCGGCTAATGTATCCAGATAGGCAGCGCCTTGAAAACCTTTCCAAGGGCCAACCACGCCATTGATGCTAACGACGACGATTTCCGACAAAGCCAATGTCACGCGCTGGCGCAATACATCTTTGCTACTGATCAATTGTCGCCATGCCGTGTTATCAGCACCTGCCGCCCCGTTAACATAGGTGAACGCGTTGTAGCCCTTTGCCACCATCCAATCCCAATGCGCCGTTTCGCGCGGCAGAGCAAATTGCTCTTGCAACCACGGCTGCAATCCAATGGCCTGCACGCGCGCCAACTCTTCTTTGTTTGCGCCGAAACCTGCTTTACCAAGAAAGCTCGCCGCTTGCGTAGTGCTCAAAGTTGCCGGCGTGACATTACCGTTATCGGCGCTAGACGCACAAGCAGCGAGGGCCATAGCAGTCGCGCTGGCCAATACTGCTGAATGGGGGAAAAGTTCTTGTTGCGATTGTTGCTCGATGTTCATCATGAGATTCTCCTTTTTAAAAACCGGATAAGCCGAAGCTCATCCTGGTTTATGGATTACAGGACTAATGTGATGAGCCAAGATTGCACTGCCGAGCGGACGACTGAAAGCCGACCATTGGTTCGACTGAAACCTTCTTTGACTAGCTGTTACACGGACCATTGAATGGCCTGCGAGTATTAAAACGATGGCTGAAGAATATCGTTGACAATTTTTTACAAAAAATTTATTACCTTAAATGGCTAGACTATTTTCACGCTCAGATTCGGTAAATTATCGATGTGCATTTCGATCACATCGCCGCGCACGACGGGGCCGACATTTTCCGGCGTGCCGGAATAAATAATATCACCCGCCATTAATTCAAATGGCTCGGACAGTTTACTGATCTGTTCAGCGACGGACCAAATCATCTGGTTCAAATTGGCATTCTGTTTTATTTGTCCGTTGACCTTGAGCCAAATCGCGCCGCCGATGAAATGCCCGGTCTGCGCCACCTTATGGATTGCTCCTATCGGCGCCGACTTGTCGAAACTCTTACCGATCTCCCATGGCTTTTTTTGGTCGCCCATGGAGCGCTGCAAATCGCGTCGCGTCATATCCAAACCTAATGTGTAACCGTAAACATGACTTAAAGCTTGCTCGACCGGGATATTGCGCCCACCCGAATGCAGCACGGCGACCAGCTCGGCCTCGTAGTGATAATTATTCGTCAGCGGTGGATAAGGATGATCAGCAACCGTCGCGTTGGCAACAAACTGCACTGCATCAGTCGGCTTCTGAAAGAAAAACGGGGGCTCGCGCGACGGATCGGAACCCATCTCGCGCGCGTGCGCGGCATAGTTACGGCCGATACAATAAATACGTCGCACGGGAAACACTTCGTTGCTGCCAACAATCGGCAATGTCACTTGCGCGACTTTGAACGGCGTCTTCGCCTCGTTCTGCGCCACGGTAGGCGTGACACAACCTGCTATCGCGCCCGTAGTAAGTAATGCACTGCTTTTCAACCAATGTCTGCGCGATTCATTTTTCATGAAGAATTCCTTATGTTTATAAGACTGAGCATGTACAAAATCATAGCAGAATTACAAAATCTTCATAGCAGAACTGCTATCAGGTAGCGAAACCGTTAACGTAGAAAATAATTTGCGGTAGGATAGGCATTAGCACAAGATAAATAATGAGGCACAAAACATGAATTACCATTTTGCCAGCGACAACACCGCCGGAGCCTGCCCCGAAGTGATGCAGGCCATTATCGAAGCCAACGAAGGTTATAAATCTTCTTACGGTGCTGACGATCTCACTACGCGCGCAGCGGATTTGATTCGCGACATTTTCGAGACCGACTGCGATGTGTATTTTGTTTTCAACGGCACGGCGGCCAACTCGCTTGCATTAGCGACGTTGTGCCAGTCATACCACAGTGTCATCGCGCACGAGCATGCGCACATCATGGTCGATGAATGCGGCGCGCCGGAATTTTTTTCCAACGGCTCGAAAATTCTCACCTCGCCCGGCGCACACGGATTGCTTGATGTAAACGCCGTCGAGCAACTCATCAAATCGCGTAATGATATGCACTTTCCCAAACCCCGCGTACTGTCGATTACGCAATTAACCGAGGCGGGAACCGCTTATAATATTAATAAAATCAATGATTTATGTAATATCGCTACCACCAATCATTTGAAGGTGCACATGGACGGCGCGCGTTTCGCTAACGCAATTGCGTCACAAAATATTTCGCCCAAAGACATGACTTGGAAAGCCGGTGTCGATGTATTGTGTTTCGGTGGCACAAAAAACGGTATGCCGATTGGCGACGCGGTAGTATTTTTTGATAAAAAATTATCCGAAGAATTCGCCTACCGTTGCAAACAAGCCGGACAACTCGCGTCAAAAATGCGCTTCCTCGCCGCGCCGTGGGTCGCTATGCTACAAAACGATGTGTGGCTCAAACACGCGCGCAACGCCAATGCCTGCGCTGCATCACTATCCAAACAGTTCACCCAAGTTCCCGGCTGCAAATTAGTTCACCCTACCGACGGCAACGAAGTCTTCGTCGATATGCCCGCGCCGCTCGCTGCCCATTTACGCGACGCAGGCTGGGCGTTTTACGATTTCATCGGCGGCGGCGCGCGCTTTGTCTGTTCGTGGAAAACCACGCAGCAGGATGTCGATGCCGTGATCCAATCGGCAAAACAATATCATGGCTAAGAAAATCCGTTGGGGCATTCTCGGCACTGGCAATATAGCCGACTCTTTTGCCTCTGATTTGCAATTGCTCGGCGACGCCGAGCTGGTGGCAGTCGGTTCGCGCACGCAAAAAAGCGCTGATCAATTCGGCAGCAAATTTAATATCCCGCGCCGCCATTCCAGCTACGCCGCTCTGGCAAAAGATAAAAGTGTGGATGTGATTTACATTTCCACGCCCCACACTTTGCATTGTGAAAATACCTTGCTTTGTCTAAACAATGGTAAACATGTGTTGTGCGAAAAACCCTTCGCTATGCACGCGCATGAAGCGCAATTGATGATCAACACGGCACGCGCGAAAAAATTATTTTTAATGGAAGCGGTGTGGACGCGCTTTATTCCGCTGAGCGTAAAATTGCGCGCGATGCTGGCACAAAACGTGATCGGCGAAGTGCGAATGCTGCAGGCAGATTTTTGTTTCAACGCGCCGTTCAATCCGAATGGCCGCCTGTTTAATGCCGAGCTCGGCGGCGGCGCACTGCTCGACATCGGCGTCTATCCAATCAACCTCGCGTCGATGATTTTCGGCGCGCCGGAACGCATGACTGGCATGGCGCATATCGGCCAAACCGGTGTCGATGAACAAAACGCCATCCTCATGGGCTATAGCGGCGGACGCATGGCGACCCTGTATTCAAGCAACCGCATTGATTCGCCGATAGAAGCCGTCATCATGGGTAGCCAAGGCACTATACGCCTGCACCGCTTCATGCACCGCCCTGACCGCATGACCTTTACGGTGAGTGGCAAGCCAGAAGAAACTATTCACATGCCCATCGACGGTAATGGTTATGGCTACGAAGCGGAAGAAGTGATGGTATGCATCCGCGCGGGAAAAACCGAGAGCAACATCATGCCACTCGACGAATCGTTGATCATTATGAAAACTATGGATGCGTTGCGTCAGCAATGGGGTCTGCGTTATCCGGCGGATAGGGCGCGCGATGGGTTTAGCTTGCACTGATGCTGTCAATTCGGCTAGCAGAAAAATCCGACTCCGCTAACATTGCCAATGTTTATTTGGCGTCGCGCAAACTGCTGAGCGCTTACGCGCCACTCAAGCATTCAGACAAAGCCATAGTTGTCTGGATTGAAAATAGTTTAATACCCAGCGGCGGTGTCACGGTAGCTTTGCTAAATCACAAAATGATTGGTCTATGCGCAACTTCGCAGCATGACGGTTTCGGTTGGGTTGACCAGCTATACGTTCGTCCGGAGAGTATTGGTCAAGGTGTGGGAGGAGCTTTACTGATGCACGCCATGCAAACGCTGCCAACACCCATTCGTCTGCACGCGTTTCAAGCTAATGTTGGCGCAAATCGTTTTTATGAGCGGCACGGTTTTGTCGCGATTGAATTTAGCGATGGTGCAAATAACGAAGAACGTGCGGCGGATGTTTTGTACGAATACAAATAAAACCTGAAAGCTCAAATAATGATTCTCGAAATTGCCCCGCTCAATATTCGCGATAACCAGTCGCAAGCTTTTGAAGCCGCCTTCCTGCAGGCACAATCAATTATTGCGTCGATGCCTGGCTATATATCGCATGAATTGCAGCGCTGCATTGAACGACCGGGCCATTATGTATTGTTAGTTCAATGGCAAACACTTACCGACCACGAACAAGGTTTTCGTCAATCAGCGCAATATCAGGAATGGAAAAAACTATTGCATCATTTTTATGATCCTTTTCCAGTCGTGTTGCATTACGAGAAAGTTACGCATGAAGTTACCTGATCTCAGCACGGAAACAATTGACCGCGTGATTCAAATGGCGTGGGAGGACCGAACGACGTTTGAGGCGATTGAATTGCAATTCGGACTAGCAGAACCACAAGTCATCGCTTTAATGCGGCGTGAAATGAAAGCATCGAGTTTTCGTTTGTGGCGCAAACGCGTCGCCGGACGCGCGACCAAGCATGCGGCGCGGCGCGATTTTGTTACCGGCCGTTTCAAATCTCAAGATCAAAAAGGATGAATTAGATTATTAAAAATAATTTAATATAATCAAATAGTTAAATAAATAACCTTGATGGAGAGTTCGCCGCGCCGAGACAATCGATGCTGCAAATTGCTATACTGCCTCCATTAAATCCCGTCACAGAAATCGCCATGCTTATGTCATCCGTCATTATTAAAACGCCCGAAGATATTGTCGGTATGCGCGTCGCGGGCAAGCTTGCCTCTGAAGTGCTCGACTACATCACGCCGCATGTGAAGCCCGGCATCACCACTGGCGAACTGGATAAGTTGTGTCACGATTATATGGTCGATGTGCAAGGCACGATTCCGGCGCCGCTGAATTACGCCCCCGCTGGCCACAAGCCGTATCCGAAATCGGTGTGTACGTCGGTGAATCATCAAGTCTGCCACGGCATTCCCGGCGATAAAGTGCTGAAGAATGGCGATGTGGTCAACATCGACGTGACGGTGATCAAAGATGATTATCACGGGGATACCAGCCGCATGTTTTTTGTCGGCGAAACGTCGATACAAGCCAAGCGCCTCGCGCAAATCACTTACGAATGCATGTGGCGCGGCATCAAGAAAGTCAAAGCCGGCGCGTTTCTCGGCGACATCGGTCACGTCATTCAACAACACGCCGAATCGAACGGCTTTAGCATCGTGCGCGAATTTTGCGGCCACGGTATCGGCAAAACTTTTCACGAAGAGCCGCAGGTATTGCATTACGGTCGTGCCGGCACCGGTCTTAAACTGATTGCTGGCATGATTTTCACTATTGAGCCGATGGTGAACGCGGGGAAACGCGATATTCGTATGCTGGCCGACGGCTGGACGGTGGTCACCAGCGATCACTCGCTGTCAGCACAATGGGAGCACACGATTCTTGTTACCGAAACAGGTTATGAAGTGCTGACGGTTTCCGCTGGCACGCCCGCGCCAGCTTAATCTATGTCGAGTATTTCTCGCGCTGAATCTTCCCCGCCGCCTAGTTCCAAGATGCGTCTGTGGCTGCAAACAGAACGCTCCGCGCTCAAACAAAAATATCTCTCCGACGCTGACCCGGCGCAGATGCTCGTCGATCATGCGAGCTTGATCGATAAACTGTTGACCGAGCTATGGCAAGACGCAGCCATCCCTGCCGATGCGGGATTGGTTGCAGTGGGTGGTTATGGGCGCGGGCAACTGTATCCTTTTTCCGATGTGGATATATTGTTGCTGATTCCCGATAACGTACTCGATTCGACCTTGGTCAAAATCGAAAAGCTGGTCAGCACTTTATGGGATTGCGGTCTCGAAGTCGGCCATAGCGTGCGCTCGGTGCAGGACTGTATCGACGAAAGCAAAAAAGACGTCACCATCGAGACGACGATGATGGAAGCGCGCTTGATTTGCGGCAATGAAAAACTATTCTCCACTATGCGTAGCGAGCTCGTACGCAACCGCGATGTGAGTCATTTTTTCGCAGCAAAACTGGACGAGCAAACACAGCGTCACGCACGCTTTCAGGATACGGCCTTTAATCTTGAACCGAATGTAAAAGAAAGTCCCGGCGGTCTGCGTGATTTACATAATATTTTATGGTTATCGCAAGCCGCGCAGTGCGGCGCAAGCTGGCAGGAATTGGCGCAAGAAAATTTGATTACGCCGTTCGAAGCGCGCGTGTTGGCGCGGCGCGAAAGATTGCTGCAAAACATCCGCATTCGTTTACATTATCTGGCTAATCGGCGCGAAGATCGTTTGCTATTCGATTACCAAAACGAACTTGCCGCAGAAATGCATGTGAAGGCTAAACGCGGACAGCGGATCAGCGAAGGCTTAATGCGCGCGTATTACCGCAACGCGAAAGTCATCGGTCAACTCAACACGATTCTGCTGCAAAATCTTTCTGCGCGCATTGATCCGAATGCGCTGGCGCAAACGACACCGATCAATGATGACTTTCAATCGCGCAATAATCTGCTTGAAGCGATTGATCTGAATTTGTTTAATCAACGCCCCACTGCGATTCTTGAAGTATCTTTGCTTCTACAGCAACATATTGATTTAAAAGGAGTTTCTGCAGAAACTTTACGCGCGCTGTGGCGCACGAAAAATAAAATCAATTTTGAATTTCGTAGCGACGAAAAAAATCAGGCCTTGTTCATGCAGATTTTACGTCAACCGCAACGCGTGACCTTTGTACTGCGCCGCATGAATCAATATGGCATTCTTGGTCGCTACATTCCGGCCTTCGGCAAAATCGTCGGTCAGATGCAACACGATTTATTTCATGTCTATACCGTCGATGAGCACATCCTGATGGTGTTACGCAATTTGCGCCGCTTCGCCGTAGCAAAGTTTGCGCACGAATTTCCTTTTTGCAGCAAACTTTATAACGCATTCGACAAGCCGGAATTATTATTAATCGCTGCACTGTTCCACGACATCGCCAAAGGTCGCGGTGGGGATCACTCAGAACTCGGCATGGTCGATGCGCGACGCTTCGGCAAGCGCCACGGTCTGCCTGAAGAAGATTGGCAGCTTGTCGTGTGGTTGGTCGCCAGCCATTTAAAAATGTCCGCCGTCGCGCAGAAACAAGATTTGTCCGACCCTGATGTGATTCGCAAATTTGCCGAATTCGCCGGTAACGAACGCTGGCTTACCGCTTTATATTTGCTCACCGTCGCCGATATACGCGGCACCAGCCCAAAAGTGTGGAACGCGTGGAAGGCAAAATTAATCGAAGATTTGTATCGCGCATCGCTACGTGTATTGCGTGACGGCGAAGCGATACCTGCCGACGCCAATAGTGAGAAAAAGGAAGAGGCGTTACGCGCGCTACGTCAGTACGCCATCAGTGATGAAGCGAGTAAAAAAACCTGGACGCAACTTGATGATAGATACTTTCAGCGTTTTGAAGCGCAAGAAATCGCCTGGCATACACGCAGTCTGCTGGGACGAAGCTCTGCACCCAATATTTGGGTAAAAGCACGCTTGTCACCCATCGGCGAAGGCATTCAAGTATTGATTTATACGCCGGACCAAAAAGGTTTGTTTGCGCGCATCTGCGCGTTTTTCGAGCGCCAGCGCTACGATATTATCAATGCGAAAATTTACACTACACGTCACAATTACGCGCTGGATAGTTTTCAAATCATGGAAACCAGCGATGCGACGGCCACGCACTATCGTGATATTCTGAGTTTTATTGAAACTAGTTTGGCGGAACGAATCGCCAAGCAAGCGCCCATCGACATGCCGGGTAAAGCGCGCATCAGCCGCCATTTACGCGCGTTTCCGATTGAGCCTGCCGTGGTGATCGAGCCGGATGAACGGCGCGCAAATTATCAACTATCCATTACTGCCGGAGATCGACCGGGTTTATTGTCGCAAGTGGCGCAAGTGCTGTTACGCCACGACCTCACTTTGCAAGACGCACGCATCGTCACGCTGGGTGAACGCGTGGAAGATACGCTAGTGATTAGCGGTGCTAATCTCGCAGATAGTGCAGCCAGAGAAAATATTCAATCCGACTTGCTGGAAGTATTGCGTACCTGACCATACAATATTTTGGCTGAAACTTAGCGTAGGCAAATAGAAAAACGGGGAATAAATATTATGAGAATAGGCATCGTCACCGACTCAGCCTGCGATTTACCTAAGCAATTTATCCAGGATCACAACATCGTTATCATGCCGATTTCGATTCGCAGCGGCGATGCGCTTCTGACGGACAGGCGCGACCCGGTCGAGACACTGGAGTTTTATCAACAGCATTTATCCGATCCGGCAAATACCCACGAGTCGATTCCGTTTTCCGCGCAACAAATCGAAGAATTATTTTTATCGCGACTCATCACTGATTTCGATTATGTGTTTTGTATTACTGTGTCGAGCACGCGGAGTAAAATCCATGAAAATGCCATGCAAGCATCATTCAAAATTCTCAGTAAATACAAAGAGTTACGTAAAGCCGCCAATACTCCAGGCCCATTCATGTTGCGCGTGGTGGATAGCAAAAACTTTTTTACCGGCCAAGGTGTGATGGTGGCCGAAGCAGCAGAGATGGTGAAGCGCGGCGCGAATACCATGCAAATTTATCAACGGTTGGAGCAACTCACCGCGACCACTTACGCTTACTTAATGCCGGCCGAGCTGTCGCATCTGCGCAGCAACGCAAAAAAGAAAGGCGACAACAGTGTGAGTTTTTTTAGCTATGCGCTCGGCTCGGCGCTGGACATCAAACCCATTTTGCTCGGCCACAACGGCGAAACCGGACCGGTAGAAAAGGTACGCGGCTTTAATAATGGCGTCGAGCGTTTATTCAAAACCGCCGTCGCCGAAATCGAACGTGGATTGAAATGTAATATTATTTGTATCAGTTACGGTGGCGATCCAGACGCTATCATGGGCATGCCCGGTTACGAAGATCTACGCCTGGCTGCGGGGAAAAAAGGGATTAGTATTTTGCGTTCGGTGATGAGCACGACGGCGGCAGTCAATGTCGGGCCGGGCGGATTGTCGATTGCTTTCGCGGCGGAGCCGCACGATATGGTGAAATAAAATAAGTTTCAAGCGCCAATAAAAAGGGACGCACAGCGTCCCTTTTTATTTTTAAGATCAGTAAAATTATTCGACCGGCTTTCCATCGTTCAATTTGAGCCAGCCTTTGATAATACGGTAAATAATCCACAGGCCGTCGGCGGCAAGAATGAAGAAACCAATACCGATCAACATGGTGACAAGACCAATCACGCCCCACAACATACCCCACCAAAAAGTGCGGATCTGCCAGTTAAAATGG
>JBEEJL010000345.1:0-4398 GCA_041169175.1 Pseudomonadota bacterium
GGCGTCACAGGTTTTTCTTTATTTTCTACATATGAAATACTTCAATATAATCAAATGCTTATAATTTAAGCTCATCGATTACTTTTTCGTCCACTCACCCGCTGCATTTTGCACATACCAACCAGCTTGTGCTTTGGAAATCCAGCGTGAAGCAAAAGTGGTTTTCACTTCGCCTTCCCATTCCGGATGTTTATTCGCCGTGGCGATTTCTTTATACAAGGCTGCGCGATCTTTGTTTTCGTCAGCGACAGCAGAAGTCACTGCAGGACGTTGCGCCATCGGCACGGCAGACGCTTCGCGTACTGCAATCATGCCGTCTTTGGTCAAGCCGACTGCACCGCTGGCGTAATGACCTGCGAGAGTGCCATGCCGCGCTTGCATACCGGCTTTGAGTGCGGCGATGGCAGGCGTGTTAACTTCGATGTCGGCTTGCTGGGCAAAAGCTGGCAGCGCCAAGGAAAATAAAAATAATAATTTGAATAGTGGTTTCATTGATAACTCCTGAAAGATTTATTTAGGTTGCACAGCCGAGGCATCAGGCTTTTTTTCACCCTGCTTCAACTGCCATACTTCATCAATAATTTTATCTGCGGCTTTTTCGGCTGCAGCGGGTGGAAATGAAATATTGATCGTGACGCAAGCGGTAAATAACAACAGTGCCGCCATAAGTGATGATGCAAAAATATTTTTAGTCATAATGCACTCCAGTTTATTGAATGACCGGGCTGGCATTATCCTTCGCGATCCTGCCCACTCGATCAAGGAATTCCTGCCAACCCACAGTTCGATTGTAGCCCATCACGGTGATAGCGGGAATGCCTCCCCCTTTAACGATCACATAGCCTTGCGGTGTACTCTTGACCCCGCCCATTTCACAAATATTATTATTTAATTTGCAACTGAGGCCGATTTTTTCGTAGCCGAATTGTTCAAAGAAGCGCAAGAAGCTGCGCTGGATGGCGGCAACAGCTCCCGCTCCGCCGAGGGAAGAAATATTCTGTACCGCTTGCTGGCTGATTTTTTTGTTATAGCTACCTTCGCTGCTCATGATCGAAGCGTCCATTTTGACCGGCTTCCATTTCACCAGCTCCATATCGTTGATACGTAAATCGACACGGCCTTGCATTTTGCCAAACGAAAACGCTTCGGTCATCAACGCCAAATCCAGATTGCGCGCATCGACATCAGCCGTAAAGCGCGGTGCTTCGCCGAGCGCGCGATACAATGCAGCGTCTTTGATAATGGCAAAGCCATCGAGCAATTGCACCACCAATGCCCCACCCATTTTAATATCGTGATTAGCATATTCGACAACGGGAATGTCCCCGGAAATATTTCCTTTCAGCTCCGGCAATTTCATCGACTTGGTTAAACTAGATAAGGACAGCGGCGACAACCCACCGGAAAATTTCCATGTCCATTCACCCTTTTTTTCTGCCGCCTGAAAATCTTTAATTTCTAACTTGCCATCAAAGATAGGCAATATCAGACGTGGCACGCTGAAATCATAACCATTCATAGACACGGGCGTATCGACTGCGCCGAGCGGCACGTTGAGTATTTTGGCTGAAGCAAAACGAATGCGCGCATCACGCTTTTCACCCAGCTCCCACGGCAATGCCAATTGTAATCCGCTAATGGCGAAACGATTATTGGCATCGTCAAACTGCGCATCGCGCAAGGTCAAATCGAAAACTTTGATTTCATCATTTTTTTGCACCCAATCAATATCACCGTTACCTTTTACCGTCATCGCATTGAACGCGGTTTTTTCCATATACGGCTTGAGGATAAGCTTATATAGCGGATCGAGATTGATGCCTTTTCCAGCCATACGGAAGTCCGTCATTTTTTTCGCGCTCATGTCCCACGCAAAAGTAATATTGGCTGCGCCAATATCGACGAGTTGCAAAGTCGAACTTTCAATGCGTAAGAATTTATCGTCGAATGAACCGGCAAGACTTAATTTATGTCCGCCCTTTTCAAAATACAGCGGTGTCCACAGTGCCTCGCCGCTGACGTAATCAAGATCGCCAGTCCAGCGCCAATTGTTTTCCGCTTTGCTGATTACACCTTTGAAGCTGGCGCTGAGCTTTTCCCCCGCATGCAAACCGTCTTTGTCGGAGAAGAAAATATTCGACAAAACTAGATCCGGCTCGATACGCAGCCCCGCATTACTGCTGGACACCGTAACGGTTCCGCTGATGAGTCCCTGAGTAATTTTGGGTGCGGTGGCGGGCAAGTAAGCTGCTACGCGCTTGAGGTCTCCTGCCGTTAATGTTGCCTTGGTATTCCAATCAGTGCCGCTGAAATTTAACTTACCGGCAATCGACTCTTTATCGTTTGGCGCTACGCGATAATCGACTTGGCTGTTTTTAAGATCTGCGCGAAAGGATGCAGTAACAGAATCTTTATCCAGCCCCATTTTTACTGCTGCGCATTCCACGACAGTTTGCGTGACTAGTAATTGCGCGCAATCAAATGCGGCTAATTTGAATGTGCGCTCGCCCGCTTGTAATTCTTGCGCTCGAAAACTGATTTCACCGTTGATCGGCTGCTGCAGATTGAGTTTGGCTTGCTTGAGCGAGAAGCCGTCGCCGCGAACACTATCAGCAGTAATGGTAATGTTGCTGACGGCGTGGGCAGAAGAAACCATCACACTGACTAAGGCGATGAGCGTTAAGCGGACAGAAAAAAATTTAATTAAATCAAATAGTTGCATTATGCGCTATAGGCCGCGCCTGCGGCCTAAGAAATAAGAATCAGATCTTATTCTACGCTCTAGAGCCCATGAAATAATGTCTTAACATTTAATGGAAATGCATTAATCAAATTTTCAAATTCCGCATGCGGTAAAGGTTTGCTGTAATGAAAACCTTGCACGCGATCGCAAGCTTGATCGCTAAGAAATCCTGCTTGCTCGGCCGTCTCAACGCCTTCGCCGACGACATGAATTTCCAAGCCGTGTGCCATTTGAATAATGGCGCGGATGATCGCGGCGTTGTCCGTATCCATCGGCAATTCAGTGATAAAACTACGATCAATTTTCAAACTATCAATCGGGAAGCGCTTGAGATAGGCGAGCGAAGAATAGCCCGTGCCGAAATCGTCAATCGACAAGGCGATGCCCATATCATGCAATTCATTCAACAGGCGCACAGCCTGGTCGGGGTTTTGCATCACCATGCCTTCGGTGATTTCGAGTTCGAGCAATTGCGCGGGCAAGCCGGTTTCTTCCAACACTTTGGCTACCAGCGAGACTAAATTCGGCGTGAACTGGCGCGGCGACAAATTTACCGATACTCGCAACGGGCCGTAACCTAGCTGCTGCCATTTACGATTTTGTTCACATGCGGCGCGCAACACCCATTCACCAATCGGCACAATCAAGCCAGTCTCTTCGGCGAGCGGAATAAACTCAATCGGCGGCACCAGGCCGCGCTGCGGATGTTGCCATCGCACCAGAGCTTCCATACCGACCATATAGCCGGTCGCCAGATTGACCACCGGTTGGTAATGCAAACGGAATTCATCGCGCGTAATCGCGCGACGCAAACCGGATTCCATGCGCAAACGATCGACTGAATTGACATCCATTTGCGCAGTGTAAAACTGAAACGTATTCTTGCCCATTTCCTTAGCGCGATACATCGCCACATCGGCATGACGCAACAAGTCCTGCGCATCGCTGCCGTGCTGCGGATAAGTGCTGATGCCGATGCTCGTAGTCAGATCGTATTCCTGCCCTTCCAAAACATAGGGCTTGGAAACGGACTGTAATATTTTTTGCGCAACAGAAACCAGATCTTCCGTTACCAGCCATCCGTCAATCAGCACCACAAACTCATCGCCGCCTTGCCGCGCGACAATGTCGCTGTCACGCAAAGTAGTGCGTAAGCGCAACGATACTTCTTGCAATAACTGATCGCCGACATCATGACCAAGGCTATCATTGATATTTTTAAATCGATCCAGATCGATAAACATCACCGCCAATTTGCCGCGTTTACGTTTAGTCTGGCGTATAGAATGTTCAAGCGAGTGGTTAAAGCTGACACGATTGGGCAAGCCGGTCAGCTCGTCGTGATGCGCCAGATATTCCACGCGCATTTCGTTCAGCTTGCGTTCGTGAATATCCATATTGGTCCCGGCGATACGCTCGACTAAGCCTTTAGCGTCACGGCGGACGACTTTGCCGTGACTAAGTATCCAGCGCCAATCGCCCGATGCATGACGCACGCGGTGTTCTACTTTATAACTTGCTGCGCGGCCGCTCAGCACGTCACGAAATACTTTCTCTACTTCGCCATGATCATCGGGATGCACCAAATTCATCAGACCTGCGTAATTGGTATGCGTCGCCGAGCCATCGCCACCCAACATCGCCGACCAGCGTTC
>JBEEJL010000346.1:0-12238 GCA_041169175.1 Pseudomonadota bacterium
CTTCCTCTATAAGTTTTTCTACAAGTTGCTTAAGTGATTTACTCGAAGCAGCAAAGTTTATGCTGGCAGGCGGCACATCTTCCCAAGATTCCTTTGCTCCGTTTAATTTTCCCAAAGTCTCCGGTAATTGCGCATTGATGAGTATGACTCGTTGAGATTTTGCTACTTCTTCTGCGCTGAGTTTCACTGGCCGATAGGTTGACACGTCAAATCCATCCTGCTTTAGTCCGGCGATGATGGGAGCTGGAACAGTAGTTGAATCGGGATCTGTGCCGCGTGAGATAGAGCGGATAGATAAACCTTTTTGCTGTGCAAGCTGATTAAAATAATTTGATGCCATTAGACTTTTAACATTGCCGTGTTCGCAAATGAATACGACCTGGCTTTCTGCGGGCTGAGTGGCTGGAGCTAAGGGCGTTATATTGCTACAGGCTGTAACAAGCCCTAATAGCGTGGTAATTTTTATGAAATTCATGATGACCTCTTTAATTTGATTAGATTGAGCAGCGGTAGATTGATGCGCGAATGATGGCGGTGCACGGGCAAGAACAGCTAGTGCGTGAGTAGCAGTGAGAGAATGGAAAGTGGGAGGTGAGGCAAACTTGTTGCGCGTAACGGTGTCCATAGGTTTGTCCTAAGAGTAGTGCAGGACTTGGACGGGACACCGTCTAGGTAAATACCTTCGGGAGTCTGCTTCCCGATGTGTTCAATGCATTCTTAAAGTCGATAAACAGCAACCCAAAATATTAAGCAGTCATCGTCAAATACTCCGGCTGCGCTTTCACCCGCGCTAGCCAAGCATTGATATAAGGATACGGCGCTAGATCAAACCCACCTTCATGCGCGACGTGGGTGTAGGCATATAAACCAATATCCGCGATGCTGTAACGGCTGCCTACAAAAAATTTATTTGCCGCTAAATGTTTTTCCATCACATCCAGCGCTTCATAGCCACGTTTTTGTTTCTGTTGCAAGTCGGCTTGACGATCAGCGGGATTGCCTAGATAGACTTTGATATATCTTGCTGTCGCAATGTACGGTTCGTGACTGTATTGCTCGAAGAATAGCCATTGCAAAACTTGCGCGCGCTGGAGTTTATCTTCGGGTAAAAATGCGCTGCCATCGGCTAGATACCAAAGTATCGCGTTCGATTCCGGTAAATATTGGCCGGGAGAAATTTCGAGCAGGGGGATTTTGCCGTTGGGATTTTTGCTGAGAAAGTCGTCGGTACGGCTGCCACCGTTCATGATGTCCACTTTGACGAATTCATGCGCTGCTCGCATTTGCTTGAGCAGTAACGCGACTTTGTAACAGTTGCCGGATTTGAGATCGCCGTAGAGTTTCATCATTCTTAATCAGATTAATTGCAGATAATATTTCAGCCAACTCAGAAAGTCTCTCCCCCTTCAAGGGGGAGGTTAGGAGGGGGATGGGTATTGGCGCAGATTTAACAGTAACCCATCCCCACCCTATACCTCCCCTTGAAGGGGAGGGGACGATATTATCGTCAGCGCGTTTTATTCCACCAACTTGGTTATGGCACTAAAACCACCTTGCCCATCACCTTGCGATTCATCATATCGTTCAACGCATCTGCCGCTCGCGCGAGCGGATAGCTCGCCGAAATGTGTGGCTTGAGTTTCCCTTGCATGTACCACATACCGAGCTCGCGCAAACTGGCGGCATTATTTTTCGGCTCGCGTTTGGTGAAGTCGCCCCAGAATACACCGACGATGGAGCAGCCTTTTAGCAGCGTGAGATTCAAGGGAATTTTTGGAATGTCGCCAGCTGCGAAACCGACAACTAACAATCTGCCTTTCCACGCCATGCTGCGCAGCGCGGGCTCGGTGTAAGCGCCGCCGACGGCGTCGTAAATCACATCGACACCTTTACCGCCGGTGATTTCTTTAATGCGCTCGCGTAAATCTTGGGTGGCGTAATTAATCAACTCATCCGCGCCATGTTGTTTGCATACGGCCAGTTTGTCGTCGGTTGATGCAGCTGCGATGACTTTTGCGCCCATAATTTTGCCCAGCTCGACGGCGGCGAGGCCGACGCCGCCCGCTGCGCCGAGCACGAGTAAGGTTTCGCCCGGTTGGATTTGCGCGCGGTCTTTCAATGCGTGATGCGAGGTGCCGTAAGTCATGACGAAGGCCGATGCGGTGGGGAAGTCCATGCCATCGGGAATCGGAATCAGGCGCGCAGCGTCGGTCACGACTTCTTCCGCAAAGCCGCCCCAGCCGGTGAACGCTATCACGCGGTCGCCGACTTTTACATTGGTTACACCTTCGCCGATTTGTTTCACCACTCCGGCCACTTCGCCGCCGGGCGAGAAGGGCAGCTCTGGTTTGAATTGATATTTATTTTGAATGATCAACGTGTCGGGAAAATTCACGCCGCAAGCTTTCACGTCGATGACGACTTTATCTTTGTCGGCTTTTAACGCGGCGACTTCTTCTAATACTAATGATTCCGGAGGACCGAATTGTTTGCACAGCATGGCTTTCATATTAATCCTTAAAAATTCAATTAAATCAATTAGTTATAATGATATTACTTTTTAATAAATTCGCGAATCAATTGATTCACCAGCGCTGGTTTTTCATGGCTCACCCAATGCGAACCATCGGGAATTCGTTTAATGGTGAGATCGCTGACGTATTCACCAAGGCCATCGAGATTGGTTGTTAGCAGCGCCACATCTTGCTCACCCCAAATCGCCAGCGTCGGTACGCGCACATGAAATTGCGCGGGGTCGAGCTTGAGCGCCTTCGGTCCCGGATCATTTTCCGTCGGCGGATACATCGGTGTCGAACGATAATAATTCAAGCCTCCCGTCAGAGCACCGGGTTGCGACCAGGCTTCAATATATTTTGCTTTCACCGCGTCGGTGAACCACGCGTTATCGCCCCATTTGGTCATCATACCGACCAAGCGCGCGTAATTATTTTCCTGCAAGGTCGGCTCAGCTTTGTCGGTGCGGAAAAAATTCATATACTCACTGGCAGCTTGTTGCGCCGGGTTGTGAATCAGCTCGCGCATAAACGTCAGCGGATGCGGCGAATTAATGATGATAAGTTTTTCAATCAATTGCGGATGTGAAATTGCCATCTGCCACGCCGCTGCGCCACCCCAATCGTGAGCCACCAGAATAAATTTTTCGTAACCGAGATGCGCGGCAAGTTGACGCAAATCTTCGACGATATGATGCGCGCGGTATTGTTTCACTTCAGTTGGCTTGGATGAAAGATTAAAACCGCGCAAATCCGGCGCGACGGCGAAATAATCTTTGCCGAATTCCAATAATTGATTTTCCCATTCGTACCAAAATTCCGGGAAGCCATGCACGAACAAAACCAGTTGGCGATTTTTTTGTTCGCCTGAAGTGACGTAGTGCAAGCGGACGTTGTTTACATCGGCGTAATGGTGTTCGAGCATGGTGGTTTTTCTGTAGGTAAGCTATATGCAATGATACCTAAATGAACGAAGATATTCCCAAGAAAATCCCTTCCCCTTCAAGGGGAAGGCTAGGATGGGGATGGGTGTCTGTTTCTCGGCTAAGCAATGACCCATCTCCACCCTATCCCTCCCCTTGAAGGGGAGGGGACGAAATAAATAGTTTCCGGTTAGCTGATTGTTATGCAAAAGCTATGCAGGCGGCAAAAGCATGGCCAGTTGCTACTGCTACAATGCTATTTTAATTTTAAGAGCTTCCATTGATAACTGATTGGTCGTTTTACGCCGTAGCCATCCCCGCTATTTTGATTGCGGGTATTTCAAAAGGCGGTTTTGGCGCAGGCTTGGGCGTGGTGACCGTGCCGCTGATGGCCTTGGCTATTTCGCCCGTGCAAGCCGCTGCGATTATGTTGCCGTTGCTGTGCGTGATGGATTGGGTCGGCGTATGGGCCTATCGCGGCGTATGGGATAAAGCTAATCTGAAAATCGTTTTACCCGCTGGGATTATCGGCATCATTATTGGCGCTTTGAGTTTTGGTTTGCTCAATGATAATTGGATACGCGTATTACTCGGCGTGATCGCTATCGCATTTGTACTGAATGCCTGGCTGCGCAGGAGCGCAGACAAACCGAGCACCAGTGCCTCTTTATCTCACGGCAGTTTTTGGGGCGCCATGTCGGGTTACACCAGCTTTGTCGCGCACGCAGGCGGACCGCCGCTCGGCGTGTATCTGCTGCCACAACGTCTGGAGAAACGACTATTCGTCGGCACGACGGTTATATTTTTCACCATTATCAATGCAGTGAAATTGATTCCGTATTTTTGGCTGGGCTTGTTCGATGCGCGCAACCTGAGCACATCTCTCGTGCTCGCGCCGCTGGCGCCGATCGGCATTATGCTAGGTGTGTGGTTGGTGAAGCGGGTGAATCCAAGAGTGTTCTATGCGCTGTGTTATGCGTTTTTGTTTATCACTGGTTGTAAGTTGCTTTACGACGGGGTTAGTCGGCTTGCATAAAAATATAAACGGTATATAGCATTTGAATGGATATCCCTTCCCCTTCAAGGGGAAGGTTAGGATGGGGATGGGTGTTTGTTTTCCATCGAAGAAAGGACCCATCCCCGCCCTATCCCTCCCCTCGAAAGGGAGGGGACGATATAAATTAGCTCAGCAATTGACTCCAACATCCAGGTTTCAATTTCTTAACTCTGATTAAACACCGGCGCACGTTTCTGCAAAAACGCCGTAATGCCCTCGCCGCAATCGGGTGAATGCAAACTCTCAACAAAATTATCCCGTTCACGATCGAGTTGCGCCTGGAATGCGCCGCCGTAGGCGGCGTGCATGAGTTGTTTGATGCGGCCCATTGATCCGTGCGGGCCTTTGGCCAGTTGTTGTGCCCATGTCATCGCTTCAGTCAACGCCTGTCCGGGTGAAGTCATGCGGTTGATCATGCCGAGCGAATGTAGCGACGGTGTAGAAACGGTGACGCCTTCCATCGCTAGTTCGTTTGCCAATTGGCGCGGTAAATTCATCGCCAACGACGCTGTGCCGCCGCCGTCGGGGCTCAAGCCGACTTTGACATACGCCATACTAAAGCGCGCATTTTCTGCGGCGACAATAAAATCACACGCCAGCGCGATGGAAAACCCTGCACCTGCTGCGTTGCCTTCGACGGCAGCGATAACGGGTTTGGGGAATTGTTTGATGGCATTGATGAAGCCGTGTAATTGCTCGATGCCGTTTGCGGTGACTGATTTTGGCTGCGAGCGGCCTTGCGCGATTTGCTCTAAATTACCGCCGCTGCAGAAATTGCCGTCTGCGCCCATGATGATCGCCGCGCCGATATTATTATCCGTTGCCGCCAGTTTTAATTCGCGCGCGCCGATTTCATACATCTCATGCGATAGCGCGTTACGTTTTTCTGGGTTGCTGATGGTGAGCAGCAATACATTGTTGCGGCGTTCGACGAGCAGGGTGGCGGACATGATGGGTTTCCTTGGATGTTTGTAGAATTATGCCAGCAAATAGAATAGGTGAATTGAATTCGTTCCGTTACGCGTGCGCGCGGCGCACCCTACAAAATTATTTCCTCCCTTTCATGGTAAGGGTTAGGGCGGGGATGGGTGTTTGTGAAACCTGAAACATTCACCCCCGCCTTAATCCTCCCCCATCAAAGGGGGGGAGACTTCTAGCTTGCATAAAATTTAATCAGGTATGCGTAAAGTATTGCCATCGAATGAAATGGCTGAATCTGCGCCGACATTGGCATTCACGGCGGAAAGGTTAGCTGCAGTCAATTCAACCGCTTTACCGGCGACAACTTGACGTGGCACAGCACGCACCACTTGGCTGGCGGGCAATGGCGCGCGATTTTTCAAATGATTCCACATCGCATCCAGCGCGCCAGTGAAATACACATGTAGCGGCACAAATCGGCTATCGAACCCGGCGAAGCCGTTGAAAGCGTCAAGGTGCTGTGCGTTAGCGACTTCGATATATTTTAATTTGCTCGCTGCGCCTTCTGCGCGCTGATTGGCGGCAACATAGCTGCGTGACGAGAAATTGGGTGACACTACACCGTCGGCGCGACCGTTGACGATGATGGTAGGCTTGCCTTTCAGATTGCCGGTGACTTTGACTTCGTTGATGCCTTGCGCGATGCGTTGGTGTTTAGCGAGGTCGTCGCCGGTCAACGGAGCGCCCGTCAACGTGTCAACGCCAGTGGCAAGATTGCGCAAACAAATCGCTCCATCGAGATTCAGGTCGGTACGGCCGGTTGAGGGCGATACGGAAAAGCGTTCTTCTTTCGCGCCGCCAGAGGATAAATTATTGACTAAATTGACGCCGCCGCTCGGCGGAATGCCGCTGCTGGTGGCGAAGATCGCTTCTACGCCGCTTGCTGGGCGCAGGTTGCCGATAATATTGGCGTCATTGTCCTTGGTCGGCGCAATCGTCGTCGCGAAGCTGAAGCCGCAGAGATGATCTTCCACGCCGAATCGCCCGTAACTATTCGCATAAGTCACAACGATGGATTGGTGTACGTTGAACGCATTGTGCGAGGGTGCGACTGGGTTTTGCTCAGGCAACAAACCATAATCGTTGATGATTTTTTGCGCTTCGATTGCCTGCTCGGGAATGTCCGCCGCGTTAAGCAAGCCCTTTTCTTTCAGCGATAGGCAGCGATTGTTCATTAGCAAAGCCGGAGTAAGATTAAACGGCGCGGATCTATTATCAGCGGCCAAATTCGCACATGGTTGATATAAATTTTGCAGCGTGTAATAGTCGAGCAAACTGCGGCTTTGCGTGGTGAAAGCTTTGCTGCCCTGCATAATTGTTATAGGCTGCGTCAGCGCAGGGAACACCTGCGGTTCGGACACGGCGATACCGGAAATCAAATTCTTTGTGTCTTGCTCCGCCGCGCGTAATGCTGCTGCGGCGCCATTGGAAATGCTCGATGCAATCACAATAGTATTGCGCGGTGTATATTTACCGGCGCGGCCATCGGTGATTTTCTGGTTCAGTACATAGAAGGCAAATTCAATCGCATCCAAAGTATTTTTGCCCCAGTCTTTTTCCGGGTTTTGTTTTGAGTGTGCGTGTTTGTAAGCGAAGCGGTTCGGCGCGTCTTGTTTTATTTTTGCCGCTTGCGTAAAGCTCAGTGGTGCAGTGAAATTACTTTGGATGCCCGCGCGCAAAATCGACACGCGCTCGCCGTCGATTAAGTTGACGATGTCGTTTTGCAAATCGTGCGCGCCGGTTCCCGTGCCTTTGTCAGTGTAAGCGACTGCGCAGTGATGCTTCAAGCCCCATTCGCCTGCTGTCCCAATCGCGCCGTAAATGCCGCGCGAGCCGGATGAGCTGGCTGATACGATGCAGGGATTTTTCGAATCGAACTTGGCGGGCACTTGTACCATCAGCGTCACGTTTTGTTTGCCGAGGCCGTCGTCGGCATAGGTGATAAATTCATCCCCCGCGACCAAGCCTTCGCCTAAAGTTGCTTTGCCGCTCGAATCAATATTCGGACCATATAACACGCCGAAACCGCCGAGTGGCGATGAGTCGGTCAGTGCGCGATAGTTGGCGTGGATGGCCGCGACACGTAATTCAGCCGCATCGGGAAATTTCGGATCGGCATACGCTGGCGCGGCAGGTTTTTTCAAACCGCTGATGCCGAGGCCACCGGTGAGCAAATCGTTTTTCACGCCATCATAATTTTTTTCGAATATGACTTTGGTTTGGAAGGATTGCAGCGCAGCGGTCTCTGCTTGCCCAGTTTGTTTGGTTGGTTCAGGTTTGATGTCATCGACCATCAGCTTGGTGGTTGTGCAAGCGACTAGCCCGAACGTGGCGATAATGGCAAGAGAAAGATATTTTGTTGTCATGTTGATCCCTGAGAGATTTTATATAAGTATTTGATTTAATTAAACTATTTTATTGTCCCGTAATGTCTGTATTTCCTCATCGCGTAGATTTAATAGTGTACGCAAAATGTCTTCTGTGTGTTGACCCAGCATGGGCGGTGCTTTTTTATATTCAATCGGTGTAGCGGAAAATTTGATCGGGTTGGCCACCAACGGCACAGTGTCGGACAAAGCATGCGGCACATCAACTCGAACGTCACGGTGTTTGACTTGCGGGTTGTCGAATACCTGCTGCATATTATTGATCGGCCCGCACGGCACACCCGCCGGTTCAAGTGCGGCGAGCCAATCATCGCGCTTGCGTTGCTTAATTATTTTTTCCAGCAGCGGCACCAACACCTCGCGATGTTTCACCCGTTCGCTGTTAGTTGTGAAGCGCACATCATTTTTAATTTCAGTTGCGTGCGCGATGTCGCAAAATTTGGCGAACTGACTATCATTGCCGACAGCAAGAATCATGTGACCATCAGCGCACTCGAACGATTGATAGGGGACGATGGTCGAATGCGCGTTGCCCATACGTTGCGGAATTTTACCGGCAACTAAATAGTTTGATGCGAGGTTGGCCAGCATCGCCACTTGCGTATCGAGCAACGCGAGGTCGATATATTGTCCTTCGCCGCTTTGATGCCGATGTTCAATCGCCGCAAGAATCGCCACCGTCGCGTACATGCCGGTCATGATGTCGGTCAGCGCCACGCCGACTTTCATCGGCGCGCCGTCGCGTTCGCCCGTCACGCTCATCATGCCGCCCATGCCCTGAATCATGATGTCGTAACCGGCGTAATGCGCATACGGCCCGGTTTGGCCGAAGCCGGTGATGGAGCAGTAAATGAGTTTTGGATTGATTTTTTTCAGCGACGCGTAATCGAGACCGTAATGTTTCAAGCCATCGACTTTGAAATTTTCGATCACGATGTCGGAGATCGCCGCCAACTTGCGGATGATCTCCTGACCTTCTGGTTTGGAAATATCCAGCGACAAAGATTTTTTACCGCGATTGGCGGAAAGAAAATACGCCGCCTCGTGCGTGTCCTTGCCGGCTTTATCTTTCAGAAACGGCGGACCCCAATCGCGTGTGTCGTCGCCAGAACCAGGGCGTTCAACTTTAATGACTTCCGCGCCCATGTCGGCGAGGATTTGCGATGACCAAGGGCCAGCGAGCACGCGGGAGAGGTCGAGAACGCGAAGATGGGAGAGGGCGGAGGGCATGTTTGTTTAGTCTTTCAAAATTTTACCAAAGGGGCACAGATGCAATGAGAAAAGTGGAGAGCGGCTTCTCAGTTATGCCACTTGATCGAAAGGGTATAGATTTTAAACAACTCGCCAATCGAACAGGTCAACAAAATCATCAAAACATGCTTTACATATCCAACGATATCCGTCTAGGGTTGTGTAACCTTCGGTGATTGTGTCAGGTAATCCGCCGACCATAAATTTAGCGTTACAAAATTGGCAGTGGTCATGATCGTTGTCCGCTACGGCTGGAACATATGAGCGCCAAGATAAGGTTGCGCCTTTGAGGTACTGTTCCTGATTAGTAAGTCGCCAGTCTCTTGGTGTATGCATATGCCAATCTTAATAATAGAGGAGTACTGCTTTTATAAAATGACTAACTTATTTATAACAAAAACTTTACTTTCAAACTCGTTCAATCACCATCGCCAAACCCTGCCCGACGCCAATACACAAACTAATCACCGCATATTTTCCATTGCGTCGTTGCAATTCACGCGACACCGTCAGCGCCAAGCGCGCACCTGAGCAACCGAGCGGATGGCCGATGGCGATGGCGCCGCCGTTTGGGTTGACGCGCTTGTCGTTGAAGTCGACTTTCAATAAATGCAAACAGCCGAGCACTTGTGCAGCGAAGGCTTCGTTGATTTCGATGATGTCCATGTCTTTCAGCGTGAGTCCTGCGCGTTCTAATGCTTTGGGAATTGCATACGCAGGGCCGACGCCCATGATGCGTGGCTCGACGCCTGCTGATGCCGCCGACAAAATTTTCGCTATGGGTTTAATGCCCGCTTTGTCGCCTACTGCCTTATTGCCAATGAACAAAGCCGCTGCCCCGTCGTTAATACCCGAGGCATTGCCCGCGGTGGTGACGCCGCCTTCAAATAGCGCTTTCATTTTTTGCAACACGTCGAAATTGGAATCGGCGCGTGGGTGTTCGTCTTCATTCACCATCGTCGGTGGTATTTTTTTGCCGGTGGAGACGCTGATGGGTTGAATTTCGCCTGTGAAAAATCCGCTGGCTTTTGCTGCCGCATATTTCGCTTGCGACGCAGCGGCGAAAATATCCGACGCTTCGCGCGTGACGCCGAATTGCTTCGCTACGTTATCCGAGGTTTCCGGCATGGTGTCGCCGCCGTATTGCGCGGTGATTTTTGGGTTCGGAAATCTTGCGCCGATGGTCGTATCGAAAATTTTCATCTCGCGGCTGTAGGCGGCTTCCGCTTTCGCCATCGCGAACGGTGCGCGGCTCATGCTCTCGGTGCCGCCTGCGATATACAGTTCGCCTTCGTTGGCGCTCACCGCATGCGCGGCGTCGATGATGGCTTGCAGTCCGCTGGCGCACAGGCGATTCACCGTCGCGCCGCCGACGCTGGTGGGCAATCCTGCTAACAATACAGCGTGACGCGCGACGTTGCGCGAATCTTCACCGGCTTGATTGGTGCAACCGAGTATCACGTCTTCGATTTGTTCTGGCTTGAAGGCGGAGCGAGCGACGAGGGCTTTGATGACTTCGGCGGCGAGATCATCCGGCCGCACGCTGGCGAGTTTGCCGCCGTGACGACCGATAGGGCTGCGCAAACCATCATATATATAAGCATCAAGCATTATTATTCCTATTTGTTTTTGTCATCCTGAGCTTTGCGAAGGATCTGCTGTAGCGCTGTTTCAGCGATCGGATGCAGTCTGAAACAGAAAAGCAGATTCTTCACTTCGTTCAGAATGACAGGGTATTTATTTTAAATTCAGTTTGTCATCCTTCGCTATGCTCTGGATGACAAGGTAAGTTTAATTTTCATCCGTGAGTAAAGAAACATTCAACATCGCGCGACGCTTCAACCACGGGCTCGCACGATAGCGCGGATCGCCATAAAATTCATACAAATTATTTAATATAATCAATGATTTAGCTGATGTTAGTTTATCGCCCATCGCAAGCGGCCCGAGCGGATAACCTAAGCCTAATTGTACGGCGCGATCGATGTCGGCGGGGGAGGCGATGCGTTGTTGCGCGATGTCGCAGCCGATGTTGACGATGTGCGCGACCACGCGTTGCGCGACAAAACCGGCGCTGTCTTTGATGATCGAAACCGGTATCCCGTCGCTGCCAAACAATCCGTGCGCGGCGTCGCGCATTTCATTTGAAGTGATCGGCGTGGTCATCAGGGTGCGGCGTGATGGCAAGCCGAACAGCGCGTCTATCGCAATAGTATTTTTTGCGTCGAGGTTTTCGGCGACGGCGGTGCTGGTGGCGTCAAGGCCGATGGGCATGACGATGCATAAAGAATCGGCAGCGGGTTTTTCGCCTTGATCCAGCGTTCCACCGAGTTTGATAACAAGCTCGCTGATGCATTTATTCGTATCTGAGTTAGCTCTGCTTACCCAAACTTTTTTCGGTCGCGCAGTTGGCGCTGCGGGCTCCGGGGTAATCTGCTGCACGCCATCCTTATATATATAGAATCCACGCTGCGTTTTTCGACCGAGCAAACCGGCTGACAAACGCTGCGCGGTAATTGGCGATGGACGAAAGCGCGGCTCCTGGTAATATTGGTTGTAAATCGATTCCATCACCGGGTGCGACACGTCGAGGGCGGTGAGGTCCATCAAGGCGAACGGGCCGATTTTGAATCCGGCGGCATCAGTGAGGATGCGATCTATTGCGGCGAAATCCGTCACGCCTTCGCCGACGATGCGCAGCGCTTCGGTGCCGAAACCGCGACCCGCGTGATTGACGATAAAGCCCGGCGTGTCTTTGGCTTTTACAGGCGTGTGGCCGGTGCGCTGGGCGAGTTTTGTTAACGCATCGCCGACCCACGGCTCGGTCAACGCGCCGTCGATCACTTCGACTAATTTCATTACCGGTACGGGATTGAAAAAATGAAATCCGCCGACACGACCGGGTAATTTGCACCCGGCAGCGATCGAGGTGACTTGCAACGAAGAGGTATTAGTGGCGAGCAGGCAATCGGCGCTGACGATAGCCTCAAGCTGGCGAAATAAATCGCGCTTGGCGTCGAGGTTTTCGATGATAGCTTCGATGATGATGTGGCAGGGCGCGAGTTGCTGAAATGATTCAGCAAGGTGAATTGCAGTTAAGGTTTTATTTTTTGCCTCAGCGGTGAT
>JBEEJL010000347.1:0-4031 GCA_041169175.1 Pseudomonadota bacterium
GAAAATAGACTACAGGAGCGTCAAAGCAATTGCAATCCTGATTTACCCTACCAAGATAGCTCTTGCTCAACGGCACTCGGAATTAGTCGTTGACCAATACGATTAGCTGAGGACTAGGAAATTCTATACCGACGACGAATAAGCAAAACCTGCATTGCATTAACTTTTTCGTGAAGCAAAAAAGGCCCGGTTTCCCGGGCTGTTTCACCTTCGCGCTATTCAGTTTTTACCCTCAATCGTCATCGTCGCGAAATAAAGACAAGTCAACCGTTTCAGCCATAGCTTTGTAACCGGCATCGTTCGGATGTAAATGATCGCCGCTGTCATAGGCTGGCAATAAGCGCGCGGGCTGATCCGGATCGCGTGTGGCCACGTCGAAATCTATCACCGCGTCGAAAGCACCGCTGCTGCGTATCCATTGATTAATCGCTTGGCGTTTCATTTCCTTCTCGGGCGTGAAATAGCCAGGGAAGATGGTGCCCTCGAATGGCGTTAAAGTGCCGCTGAATATTTTCAGTCCTTTAGAATGCGCGCGCTCGGCCAGTTGTTGCAAGCCGGTAATCACTTCGTCGGCACTCACCGTCTCTGTCGCCGGTACAAAAACGCCCGGCAGGCCCAAGTCGTTAATCCCTTCCAACACCACCACATGCGTCACGCCCGGCTGCGCCAGCACATCACGATCGAATCGAGCTAAAGCATTGGGGCCAAAAATATCATGCAGCACGCGGTTACCGCTGATGCCCTGATTCAATACGGCTTTGTTGCCGTGACCTTTCTTGGCATTCAGCCGCTTTGAGAAAATATCCGGCCAGCGCTGATTGGTATCAGGCGTCGAGCTATAGCCGTCGGTAATGGAATCCCCGATAGTCACTATCGCGCCGACTTTACGCGAGGCTAATACTTCCACCCCGGCCAACCAGAAGCGCGATGGCTCTGTCGCAGTAACCGGCATATTTGTGTCGCCCGCATAATTTCCCGGCGGTGAAATATAGGTTGACTGCATGCCTAACTGATGCCAAGTGGCTGGCTCAGTTTTGTCGGGCACATAGATGCTCACAGCAAGATCGGCGAGGGCCGGCACTTTAAGTTGAACCGGATCGCTCAGCACCAAGGCACCAGCCGGAATCGTAACGGAAGTTTGTCCGCGAAAACTGAGCGCTCTATCCGACCCATTCACAATAGCGGCTGCGCCGCCATGCAGTGCAATGTGCGCCGCGCCGATGACTAGCGAATCTTTTCCATAGGCATTGGATAAACGCACGCGTACCTGATCGCCGCCGATGCTGATGTGGGTGACATGCCGCAAAGTCTGATTGCTGAAGCTAGGGCTGGTGGCACCAGGCACGGAGTTAGCGGCCATCGGGCTGGCGCTCCAAGTGCCGACCCAATGCTGTCCATTTCCATCTTTTGCCCATACTGATGGTGCGGCGGAAAAACTGACCACCGCCAATAGCATAACGGCTGAAATGAACACGCTTCGGCCAAGTTTGATCGATGCGTTGATGAATAACGCGGGCTTAATTTTGTTATGTAAAAACTGCGTGGGCAATTGCATGATTTTTCCTCCTTAAAAACAATAGGCTCAACGCGCTGTTGCGCGACGAAGACGAATAGGGACAAAATGAAGCGGGTAGTTAATTGGATAGACAGATCTCAGGAAACCCGATCCTGAACATCGTTAATAGATTGTCGTTCTGCGATCAACATTGCGTTGACCAAAATACTGCGTCTGGCGACACAGCTTACCTGAATGTGACAGGTGTGAAAAATATACGCCTATTTTCGCCAATCACCAAACTATGGCTAAGCGTAGCTTTTCGCGAGGCACATCACATGCCATTCAACCGACTAAAATAATATGCAAGCGATAAGGTCCATGCGCGCCGAGGACAATGGTTTGTTCGATGTCGGCCGTACGTGACGGGCCGGAGACGAAATTCACTGCGCGCGGCATGTCGCCTTTTTCTTTGCGCAACAATGCGAATGCATCTTCCATATACGGCACGATGCGATTTTTATGTAACACGGCGATATGGGTTTCCGGCACCAGGCTGACGGATGCAGCGGTATTTTCGCCCGAGAGCAACATCAGCGTACCCGTCTCGGCGAGAGCGGCGAACACACTGGTGATACCGATAGCGTCGTCGCCCATGGCGCGGTCGAAGGCCAAATTCAAATCAGCGCCGTGCCAATCCAGATGCTTTAGTGACCGCCACGCGACGCCTGTCAGCGGCAAATTATTTAGCTGCAAATAATCGCGACAAGCATCGGGCACTTCATTTTCGTTGGCGACTTCTGCCAAGGTGCAAATCATTTCAGCCGAAAGTCTTTTGAAACGCTCAGCCAAGTCTCCTTGCAGCGCAGGACGCGGACCGATATTTTTATGCGTAATGAGCTTTTGCACCGCGTCGCGCTCGGCTTGCGTGGCTTCGCCTGCGCGGCCTTGCGCGTTACGGATGCGAGAGAGAATTTTTTCGCGCGCGCTCATGGTTTTTGCAGTGCTATTTTGGCTGAAGACTTTTCCCCGTTTTGTTTTTGTGCATACAGCTCGCGGAAAGTTTTGCCTGCAGGCGCAGGGAAATCGCGCCCGGCAGTCCAACCTGAGCCAAACGGCAGATTGGTTATCATATTGTTTTTATTAGACATTTTTTGCATGATGCGCATGGCGATTTTACTACCGAAGCCATACAGCAGCGGACGCTGCGCGACCCAGCTCCACACATTCAACGCGATGCGTTCATGCTTAGGACGCAATTTTTTATCCACTTGTTTTTCGCGCAACTTGCGCATTAAATCCGGCAGCGGAATTTTTACCGGACAGACGACATGACATTCGCCACATAAAGTGGAAGCGTTGGGTAAGTCAATGGCGTTTTCGATGCCAACATAGGCTGGCGTCAACACCGAACCCATCGGGCCCGGATAGACCCAGCCATAAGCGTGACCGCCGATTTGGTGATAGACGGGGCAATGATTCATACACGCGCCGCAGCGAATACAGCGCAACATCTCCTGCATATCGCTACCGACCAAACCGGTGCGGCCGTTATCAACCAAAATAAAATACATATGCTCCGGGCCATCAAGCTCGCCTAGCGCGCGCGGGCCGGTGAGGAGCGAGACGTAATTGGCAATGGATTGTCCGGTTGCCGAGCGTGGCAACAGGCGCGTCAGCGTGGAAAAATCTTCTAGCGTCGGCACGATTTTTTCGATGCCGCTAATGGCGACATGCACTTTCGGCATCGTCGTGCTCATGCGAATATTGCCTTCGTTAGAAAACAGCGCCACCGAGCCGGTTTCGGCGATGAAAAAATTACCGCCGGAAATACCCATGTCGGCGTCGAGAAAATGCGGACGCAAAATGCCGCGTGCCTCGTGCGTCATTTCGGTGATGTCGGTTTTGCGCGGCAGATGATGCACTTTCTCAAACAATTCCGATACTTCCTCTTTGCTCAAGTGCACGATGGGCGCGATGATGTGTGACGGCGTCGAGTTGGAAATCTGCACCACGTATTCGCCCAAATCGGTTTCTATCGGCGTAACGCCTGCTGCCGTCAGCGCGTCGTTCAACGCCGTTTCTTCCGACACCATCGACTTACCTTTGATGGCTTTTTTGCAGTTATGGCGTTTAGCGATTTCGATGACTAAGCGATTTACTTCTTCGGCGTTCTCCGCCCAATAGACCGTCGCGCCGCGCGCAGTGGCTTTTTTCTCGAAAGCTTCGAGCCACACATCCAGATTATTCAAAACTTTATCGCGTATCGCGACCGCCGCATCGCGCGTGCCTTCAAAATCATCAAGCTGCGTAATCGCCTTGGCGCGCTTGTCGATAAAATTACCTTTTACTGACTTCAGCGTCGCCTGTAAACGCACGTCAGCAAGTTTTTCCGTCGCACGCGCTTTGAAATTCATGGATTGGACTTGCATTTAAAACCTTTCACCACTGAGACACAGAAAAAACCTTGAAAAAATCTTTCACCACAGAGGCACAGAGAAAAGCTTCAGAAAATCTTTGGCGCCGATAAATTCTC
>JBEEJL010000348.1:0-7960 GCA_041169175.1 Pseudomonadota bacterium
TCTTTCGTCCTGCGTCGCCGTTATCGCTGCGTAGAGAACGATCAAGCCTGCGCCGAGCGTGAACAGAAAAACAAATTCCACCGCGCTCGATACTTGATCCGAAATGCTGCGCACTTGCTGCATGATGGCGGAGACATCAATTACCCCAACATTGGGAAAAGCACTCACCAGCTTGTTAACCGAGCCTTGGTCTTGTTGCGGCAAATGGAAGCTGGTCATCCAACTTGCCGGGAAATCATCAATCACGCCGGGGCTGACGATCACAAAAAAATTCGGCTTGAAGGTATCCCAATCCAGTTTGCGCAAACTGGTGATCGGCGCCGTGAAACGATTGCCCGCGACATCGTAAGTCAGTGTGTCGCCAATTGTGGCGTTGAGTGTTTTAGCGATGCCCTCCTCTACCGATAATTGCGGCGTTACTTCGCCGCTGGTATTCCACCATTTACCAGCAAGAATTTTGTTATCCGCGCGCAGCTCTTTGGCCCAGGATAAATTGAATTCGCGTTCAACTAAACGCCTGCTGCGCTCGTCCTGAAATTTGGTTTCGTTAATGGGCTTGCCGTTCATCTCGACCAGACGCCCGCGTATCATGGGGTAAATATCCGGCGCGTTGATTTTTTTATCGACAAAAAATTGTCGCACCTCGGCTAGTTGCGGCGATTGTATGCCGACGACGAAGCGATTCGGCGCGTCAGCCGGCACATTGTTTTGCCACGACTGCATCAAATCGCCGCGCACCATAGTCAATAATAATAAAGCCATGATACCCAGCGCCAACGCCATCATTTGCACCAAGCTGCCCCACGCGCGACGGCGCATATTGGCCAAGCCGTAGCGCCACGGGCCTTTGATGACGTTGCGCAATTGCGACAGCATATGGATAAGCAACCAGCCGACCAATCCGGTGACCACCATGCCAATGGAAAACCCGGCCAGCGTAATCAAACCCAATTTCATATCACCGGCTTTCCATAAAATCAAAAAGCCGACAGCGGCAAAGCCGAGCACATAGGCGGCCAGGCTGAACGATTCCGTCACGCCGACTTCGCGGCGTATCACACGCAAAGTGGACACGCCGCGCAAGCGTAACAAAGGCGGCACAGCGAATCCGAGCAACAGCACTATGCCGGTGACCAAACCTTGCCAAGCTGGTAATGGCGTCGGCAACGGCAACGCGACATTAAGAAAACCACCGAGCCATTTTACCAAGGCAAACTGCGCGGCATAACCTATCGCACAACCCACTACGCTAGCTATAAGCGCTAAAAAAATGAATTGGAATAAATACATTTGAAACATGGTCGATTGACTGGCGCCGAGGCAACGTAACATGGCGCAACTATCGAGATGGCGCTGCATAAAGCGCCGCGCAGCGAGCGCAACCGCAACGGCGGCGAGAATGACCGACAACAAAGACGCAAGGCCGAGAAATTGTTGCGCGCGCTCAAGGCCTATGCGCACTTCTGGCCTTGCATCGCGTATCGATTCGAGTCGCTCGCCGCGACCCAGTTTTGGTTTGGCCCAGGCGGCGAAATTATCTACATTTTCCACTTCACCCGCGATAAGCAAACGGTAAGACAAACGACTACCCACTTGTACCAACTCAGTCGCGCCGATATCGTCGTAACTCATGATGACGCGCGGGCCGTAGTTGAAATAGTCGGTCACGTTATCCGGCTCGCGCGTAACGACCGCTACGATTTTCAGCGAAGCGCGGCCGACTTCCAGCGGGTCGCCTATTTTCAAATTGAGCTTGCCCAATAATCGTTCACCTACCCACACTTCGCCCTTCAACGGCGCGCGTTCGGCGATTTTATCCGGCACGCCAAGTGCGTCAGCGATGCGCACTTTACCGCGCAAGGGATATGACGCCGTCACTGCCTTAATATCAGCCAACAGGCTTTGCTCATTCATGCTCACCATACTGGGAAAGGTCAACGTGTTGGCAATGCTTAACTTTTGTTGCTTGGCTTGCGCTTCAAATTGCTCCGGCGTTTTATGATCGGCGATCAAAATTAGATCGCTGCCGAGCATTTCATTGGCTTGCGCATTCAACGCGCGCTGCACACGTTCGGCAAAAAAACCCACCGTCGTTACGCTCGCCACTGCGATCAATAGCGCGAGCAATAGCACGGTTAATTCGCCCGCACGCCAATCACGTTTTAACATGCGCAGCGATAATTTGAGTATATTCATAAGCATTTGATTTAATTAATATTTTAAGAGGCTAATTCGCCAGCCACTAAACGCAAACGCCGCCCGCAGCGCGCTGCCAAGGCCTCATCATGCGTCACCAAAATCAAGGTCGTGCCCTGTTCACGATTGAGTTCAAATAACAAATCGATAATTTGTTTTCCCGTTGCGGCATCGAGGTTACCGGTTGGTTCGTCGGCGAACAGCAATTTCGGCCGCGCCACAAACGCGCGCGCCAACGCGACGCGCTGTTGCTCACCGCCGGAAAGCTGGCGTGGATAATGATGCGTGCGTTGACCCAGGCCTACGCGGCCGAGGATTTCTTGCGCCAATTTCTGCGCGCCGTCTTTACCTGCCAACTCCATCGGCAACATGACGTTTTCCAGCGCGGTAAGCGCGGGCAATAATTGAAACGATTGAAACACGAAGCCGACCATCTCGCCGCGCAAGGCTGCACGTCCGTCTTCATCCAGCGCGAATAAATCCTTGCCGTTGATATGCACGCTGCCACTGCTGGGGTTATCCAATCCGGCGAGCAAGCCGAGCAAAGTCGATTTACCCGAACCCGACGCGCCAACGACCGCGACCGCTTCGCCTTGCGAGATGTCAAAACTCACATTATTCAAAATCACCAAAGTATTTTCGCTGGTGCTGACTTGCTTGGTTAAGGCTTTGACGTCAACCATCGTGGCAGTAGAAGTGTTATGCGTGGAGGAATCCATGGTTGCGTAGTTTTCTGATTGTCTGGATATAATAGGATATGGTCGCTTATTCTAAACCTTCTGCTTCACTGACTGGAATCCGCATGAAATCGACACTACTGTTATGGCTTGCGTGGTTGTTTGCTTCGTTTAGCGCCTATGCTGAAACCACTAAGCCGGTAATCCTGGTCTATGGCGATAGCCTATCAGCCGCTTACGGCTTGTCGCAAAAAGACGGCTGGGTTGCCCTGCTCAGCCAAAAACTGGAACAAAACAAATTCCCCCACAAAGTCGTCAACGCCAGCATCAGCGGCGAAACCACCTTCGGCGGCGCGACGCGCATTGAAACCGCGCTGAAACAACACAAACCGGCCATCATCATCGTCGAACTCGGCGGCAACGACGGCTTGCGCGGCTTGCCGCTCACCGATTCCAAATCCAATTTCGAAAAAATCCTCCGCGCCAGCAATAACGCAAAGGCAAAAATACTATTAGTCGGCATGCGCCTGCCACCCAACTATGGCAGAGATTACACAGAAAAGTTTCACGCTATGTACGCGACGCTGGCGAAACAATACAAGGCGGAGTTGGTGCCGTTTATGCTCGAAGGCGTTGCGGATAGTCGAGAGAATTTTCAAGCCGACAACATCCACCCCACCGCCAAAGTCCAGCCGCAGATTTTGGAGAATGTGTGGAGGCCATTACAGCCTATGTTGATGCAGAAGCTGACAGCAACTAAAAAGCCGCCCCTTCAAAGATCCGTTATCAAACATAGTGCCGCCAAAGCGTAAAGTACATGAGATAATAATTGCTTAGAACCACTGGCCCTTGCAATGAACCACCTCGTCACACCACCCGTCACCCAACCCGTCACCCCAAACACCCACAGCAAACCGAATTTGGCTTCTGCCGAGCAACTCGGAGAATTCGACCAGATTATCGACGTGCGTTCGCCGGGGGAATTTGCCGAGGATCATATTCCCGGCGCGATCAATTGTCCTGTGCTGGACAACGACGAGCGCATCCGCGTCGGCACTTTATACAAACAAGTGTCGTCGTTTGACGCAAAAAAACTCGGCGCGGGTTTGGTGGCGAAAAATATTGCGCGTTATTTGGAAACAACATTCGCTGATAAACCGAAAAGCTGGAAGCCGCTGATTTATTGCTGGCGCGGCGGCACGCGTAGCGGCGCGATGACGCATATTTTGCGTCAGGTCGGTTGGCCTGCAATGCAATTGGATGGCGGGTATAAATCTTATCGGCGTTATGTGATTGGACAACTCAACACGCTGCCGGAAACATTTCAGTTTCATGTCATCTGCGGCACGACGGGTTCGGGCAAAAGCCGTTTGCTCAACGCGCTGGAAGCACAAGGCGCGCAAGTGCTGGATTTGGAAGATTTAGCTGCGCATCGCGGCTCGGTGCTGGGCAATTTACCGGATAAACCGCAACCGGCGCAGAAAATGTTTGAGAGCTTGGTCTGTCACAAGCTTTCTACTTTCGATCCTGCCAAGACTGTTTATGTGGAAGCGGAAAGCAAAAAAGTCGGCCTGCTGCGCGTGCCGGATAAAATTATTGAAGCGATGTGGCAGCGTGGTCGCTGCATCCGCATCGAAACCAGCGCCGAGGCGCGAGTGAAGTTGTTGTGCGAGGAATACGAACATTTTTTTACTACGCCGGAAATTTTGTTCACGCAACTCGATTGCCTGAAAAATCTTCACGGCGCTGAACGGATTGAGGCGTGGAAACAAATGGCGCGCGAGTTTCGCTGGAATGAATTAGTAAACGAGCTATTACAATTGCACTACGACCCCGCTTACCGCAACTCAACTTTGAACCATTATCCGCAAATCGCCGACGGGCAGACGTTTGAAGCTGCAGATTTGTCGTCCACACAAATGCCGGCCTTGGCATCCAAAATCCTTCAAATTGGCTGATTTTCTGCACTTAATTCCCCTTTTAACTCAAGGATTTGTGGAACTTATCACACTTATCGCCTGAGTTTTACGGTAATATTCGACTACAGCGTTTACCCCATACTTTATATACAAACAACAGAACTGCACCGTGAGCTTTCAGCAACCCGAAAAAATAGGTAAATATAACGTCATCAGCGAACTGGGCCGCGGCTCGTCCGCGATTGTATATTTATCCGAAGACACTTTTAATAAGCGCAAAGTGGCGCTCAAGCTGGCGCACTTTGAAGAAGCAGAAGATCCTGAAACACGTGAACGCTTTCATAAATTATTTCTGAACGAGGCGTCGCTCGCGGGAAAATTGAATCATCCGAATATCGTCGGCGTGCTCGACGCGGTAGTCGAAGGCGACGATCACTACATCGTCATGGAGTACGTCTCCGGCGGCTCGCTGAAAAAATTCTGTAACAACGCGAATCTTTTACCGATACGTCAAGCAGTATTGGTCACGTTCAAATGTGCGCGTGCACTTGACTATGCCTACCAGAACGGCATTATTCACCGCGACATCAAGCCAGCGAATATTTTGCTCGACGACCGTGACGACATCAAAATCTCCGACTTCGGCACGGCACATATCTCGCACGCGATACAAACACAAATCGGCGGTTTCCTCGGCTCACCGGCCTATATGTCGCCGGAACAAATCAACGAAGCGCCGGCTAGCGTGCAGGGCGACATTTACTCGCTCGGCGTAGTGATTTACGAATTGCTCGCGGGCCGCCTGCCCTACGACGCAGTCAACAGTGTCGGCATGATCAATAAAGTGCTGACGGAAGATCCGATTCCGCTGACCGATTTCCGTCCTGACGTACCGCAGCCGGTCATCGACATCGTGAAAAAAGCGATGGCGAAAGATTTGAACGAGCGCTACAAATCCTGGTTCGACATGGCCAAAGACTTGGCCGACACCTTCCCGCAAATGGAGAAGGTCAATCAGGAAATCAGTTCGACCGAAAAATTCAACTCGCTGCGTCAACTGCGCTTTTTCCGCAACTTCAAAGATTCGGAAATGTGGGAAGTACTGCGTATGGGCGCATGGGAAAATTATTCGCGCGAGCAAAACCTCATTATCGAGGGCGATCTAGGCTATGCGTTTTACGTCATGGTCAAAGGCCAGGTCAAAGTCACCAAAGGTGGACAACTCATCAACGTGTTAAAAGCGGGCGATTGCTTCGGCGAAATGTCCACGCTCAACAACGCGCACCCGGCGCGTACTGCGTCGGTGCAATCGGTCAGCGAAGTCACTGTACTAAAAATCCAGGCGCACTTGTTGGAACAACTCACCGAAGGTTGTCAGTTGCGCTTCAATAAAGAATTCCTGCACACATTGGTCGAGCGCTTGTCGTGGACCAGCGATTTGCTGGTGCGTCTGAATCGATAATCAACCACCGTGTCGCGCCACACGATATAAAATAGTTCAATTAAATCATATAGTTACTATATGACCTCTGACGAACAATCGATACGCGAACTGATTCAAACTTGGCTGCGCGCGTCAGCCGAAAACCAACTCGAGGTCATGTTGAATTTAATGCATGACGACGTAATTTTTTTACGTCAAGGCATGCCGCCGATGCGCGGTAAACTACACTACGCCGAAGCGTTCAAAGTCAACGCCGGTAAATTCAAAATCGACGCTACATCCGATGTACAGGAAATTCAAGTCAGCGGTAACTTCGCTTATTGCCTGACTTATTTGCAAGTCAACATGACACCGATCACCATCGGCACGTCCTCCATACACATGGCCGGAAATGTGTTGTCGGTATTACGCAAACTGGATGATGGGTGTTGGGTGATTTATCGCGACGCCAATATGCTCGCGCCGCAAAAATAACGCTAACGCGTCAGACAAAATAAAAGAGCGATACAGATAATCTGTATCGCTCTTTTCAAACTTCAAAGCAGATTCGATTTAGTCGTGTTCGTTTCCGCTATCAAGGCGCGCTCTGACTGCGGCAATGCCAATAGGAAATCCACGAGCTAACGCAGTGATACCAAATACGCCATTCAAGGCAGCGGCTGCTTTATCCGTCAGCGTAACAGCAACGTTTTTCACCTTAAGTAGTTGGTCTTTTGCGCTCACGTTACTCTGCGCCAGATTCAAATCAAATAAAGGCACGCGGCCAAGCAGACTATCATTTACTGTAACCAAACCAGTAAGTACTGGCGCAGTGCCGGTGAGGTCAATGATAAAAGAAGTTAATTGCACGACCTTGCCACCCCCGGTGAGCGACAAACCACCGGCGTGATCAATCTCTGCCTTCACCGTACCTAGATCGGCTTCGCCAGCAGTAATCGGGAAAGCGGCAATCACCGCGTTGTGGCGACTAATAATTCGGCCCGGAGAAATAGCTGCTGGAGCAACGCTGAGAGAGGTAAGCGCAGCAAGAAAACCCGCATCAAGTTGAACTGATGTAAAGCCGCCCGAGGTAGCTGCCGTCGGCGCCGCTGAAGTAGGAAAAGAAATTAAAATCGTTGCGCAAGAAACTGCCATGCCGGACAAAACTTTGCGAATGATATTCATGTGAATAATCTCCTGTAGGGGTTTACCATTAATGTAGGACATTTACTTACCGCCTATTGCTCATCTCGGCTCTACCTTGTGCCCCCACAGGCGACGGTAAATATTTATGTCGCACATTCTGACTCTCACTAAATATAAACGTTCCTTATTTTTTGTCGGGAACAAATGGCCTCATTTATAGTCGTCGCCTTGCCGTTATAAGGTTCATCAGCAAAACGGCTACGCACAATAATATAGTCATAGCGGGAAACGTCCATAAGCCGAGCGAATCCATAGCCGCGCCTTGCACCACCGGACCGATTATGGTGCCGATGGTGAAAGCGATGGAAATTTCACTCATGGCAACGCTCATGTTTTTATTTTCTCTCGCCGCTTGTTCTGAGCAAGCGATGATGGCAAGGGTAAGTAAGCAACCGGCCACTGCGCCCAGCAAAAACACAGCGGGCCAGTGCATCCACGATAAACCGCTCGACAACATAAGCGCACCAGCGACGCCTATAAGCGCACTCGCCGCCGAAGCGAAACTCACGCCGTATTTATCGCTTAGCCAGCCGAATGGC
>JBEEJL010000349.1:0-2825 GCA_041169175.1 Pseudomonadota bacterium
CCCATTCAAGCATTGTAACTCCCCCTCAATCCGCCTTTTACAATGGGGGAAGACAATCAAACGCCTCTTCACTTTGAAAAAGCATGACGCCATCCGCGCGCGCAAATGCTCTTCACATAATATTCCCCACTTTGAAAAAGGGGGGCTAGGGGGGGATTTAGAGGGGGTCGCAAACAGAGATAGGTTAATTTACCCGAACGCATTTCTTGAAGTATAAAAACAGTAGCCTACCCATTCAAGCATTGTAAATCCCCCTCAATCCCCCTTTTTCAAAGGGAGAGGCAATCACGAATCCACAAAGCATCAGTTGAGAAAAGCATGGCGCAATCCGCAGACACAAATTCTCATCACACAATATCCCCCACTTTGAAAAAGGGGGGGTTAGAGGGGATTTAGACGGGTTCACAAACAGAGATGAGTTAAACTCAACACATTAACTAAGCTCACCGAAGACATCATGCAAACTGCAGAACCAAACGAACCACTAAGCTGGCTGGAAAACCAAAAGCTCCATTACGCCCGTTGGCAATCCGCCTCCGGCTCTGCCCTGCCGAAAAAAGTCGTCATCGCTGATGACACCATGGCCGCCAACGCAGCGTATAAATTAACCTGCGAAGGCGCGGCGTTGTTATGGCGTGGCGATTTTCATCAAGGCCGTCAAATGGTGCAAGCCTTAGGACGTCGCATCGACAACGCCCGCGCGCGTAACGAAGGCAAAGCCGACGCCACGCCGCGCGAAAACTATTACGCCTACCGCCAATACCAAGCGCAACGCGCACGCGTACTCGGTCTGGTCGTTGTCGAACTCGCGGCAGATTATGGAATCGACTTGCGCCGTGCGCCGGACATGCGCGAAGCCTGCAAACAAGCCTGGGGCGAGCCAACCGGCAAAGGCTGCATCGTCTCGCTGCGCGAACTCATGGGCATCGTCGCGGCATTCGAATGGCGCAAAAAAGGTTTGGACATTCCCGCGCTGAAAGCAACCGGCGACGGAAAAATTTATCCGCACTACGGCGTGTTCGCGCCGATCCGTGGCGAATATGTTGGACTCGTCGTACAAGCCATCGCGCAACGAACCGAGCCGATCACCACGGCATTCGATATCGGCGTCGGCACCGGCGTGCTATCAGCAGTATTGGCAACCCACGGCGCAGAAAAGGTGATCGGCACCGATATGGACGCGCGCGCAATCGAATGCGCAGAAGACAATATCCATCGACTAAGTTTGGAAGAAAAAATAAAAATCCAAGCCACCGATTTATTCCCAAAAGGACAAGCCGACGTCATCGTCTGCAACCCACCGTGGCTACCCGGACGTCCGAGTTCGAAATTAGAACAAGCGATTTTTGATCCAGAAAGCAAAATGCTGCGCGGATTTTTAATCGGATTGAAAGCGCATCTCGCACCTAACGGCGAAGGCTGGCTCATCATGTCGGATCTGGCAGAACATCTAGGCTTGCGTGCAGAAGGCGAATTGTTGAAGTTGATTGAAGCCGCAGGGCTAAACGTAAAAGGCAAACTCGACGCCCGCCCCACCCACCCCAAAACGCAAGACGAAACCGACCCGTTACATATTGCGCGTTCGCGCGAGGTGACGACCTTGTGGCGATTGGTTGCGGCGAATTAATTCATAGGATGGGTGCAACCCATCCTATTTATACTTATCTTTATAGATAAGCCGTATCAATCCATCTTTAGACGCATGTAGTATGGCGAAAATGGCGGTGCAGGAAATTTCACGTGAAGATAGCTAGCGCGGAAGCAATTAGATTTTGCATTGTTAACATTGGCAATCACTTCGCTAACTACCCCATCTTTGTCCAAGATTAGAACCTGTTCTATAGGGCCTTCAGTTTTTTTATAGCAGTCCCCTTTTTCATCAAGCTTGTTTGCGTTATTAAATGTGTCCCACTTGTCTTCGTATCCGTAGGCTGCATCTTGAGGCTGTGCCTGAGCAAACTTATGTGCGCTCTCAAAAGTCAACTTCGGCGCCGTGCTTTCGCACGACAATAAGAGAAATGCTAACAAGGCAACCACAACTTTTGTCATTTTTTTCCTTATTGATTTAGATAACTAAAATTGGCGTAGCTCGCGTAGGTCGGAAGCCTGCAAGGCGTTCCGACGTATGAATTGTGCACCAATCAACTACTTGGCTCAACAATATCAAATTCCCCCAACTCGCCGCCAGCCCAATCAGGTTGGTAAATGCCCTGCTTTACATAATGGTGAAATGTTGAATAAGGCCAATCAACTATTCTTTTGACATGCCCATGTTTAACGGGGTTGAAATGCACGTAATCAACATGGCGCTGGTAATCCAGCTCATCACGGATCGCATGCTCCCAAAACCGCCTCTGCCAAATACCACGCTCGCCTTTTTCAATCCGAACTTTCGAGCGTGCCTCAGTTGCAGGCAATGACTGAACAAATCGAATTTTAATAGCTTTGATGCGATTGGAGAAATCATGATCGTCTGGCGGCAATGTGATGACACAATGCATATGATCAGGCAACACCACCCATGCGTCGATCTGAAACGGTCGCGAGGCGCGTGTGAGTTGCACCGCATTTCGCAAAGCATCAATGTGGCGCGTCAATAAATCTTTACGCCGTTCGAGCAAATTGATGGTAAAAAAGTATGTGCCACCCGCTAAACGATAGCGTCGGTAATCAGGCATGATTTGAGGTAGGTCGGAAGCCTGCAAGGCGTTCCGACGTGTGAATTATAGGAAAGTTATTTGACGAAAAAATATTCATAACAATACCAAAGCCGTTCGGCTAATATTCAGGCATTGGCGCTTCGTTCGGCGGAACGCCTTGCAGGC
>JBEEJL010000350.1:0-5646 GCA_041169175.1 Pseudomonadota bacterium
CGTCGTCAGCTTACGGGCCGGAAGTGTCGTATCTTGCGCTCGGGCCGCACTCGCATCTCGGTGTTTATCTCGCCATCGCCACCATGTTGACGGTGTTTCTGATTTCGTTTTCTTATAATCAAGTTATCGATTTATTTCCCAACGGCGGCGGCGGTTATAAAGTCGCGACGCAATTGGTCGGCTCTAAAGCAGGCTTGGTATCGGGCGCCGCGTTGATTGTCGATTACGTGTTGACCATTGCAATTTCGGTTGCGTCGGGCGTGGATAATTTTTTCAGTCTGGAATTTATTCCGCCGGGTTTGCGCGAATGGCGCGTGCCGGTTGAGCTAGTGATTGTTGGCCTGTTGGTGATGTTGAATTTGCGCGGCATGAAAGAAGCCATCAAAGTCTTGTTGCCGATTTTTTTAGGCTTCGTATTCTTTTACGTCATTCTGATTTTTTACGGTTTGTTCGCGCATGCTGATCGTTTGCCCGGCCTATTTCCTGCAACGTGGAAAGAAACCACCGAATTTGCCAGTGAAAAAGGCTGGATTTTCGTCGTGTCGTCTTTGATGTTGGCTTACGCGCAAGGCGGCGGTACTTATACCGGCCTCGAGGCGGTGTCGAACAACGTCAACACCCTGAAAGAACCGCGCAAGCGTACCGGTAAGTGGACGATGTTTTACATGGCGTGTTCGCTCGCCGCTGCGGCGGGCGGATTGCTGCTGCTGTATGTGTTGTGGGATGTGAAACCAGTCGAAGGGCAGACCTTAAACGCCGTTTTATTTCGCGACATGATGAGCGGCTGGCAAATCGGCGGCGTGAATTTGCAGGGTTGGTTGTTACCGATTGTGATGGCGTTTACCGCAGGTTTGTTATTCGTCGCGGCCAACACCGGTTTCCTCGGCGGTCCAGCCGTGTTGTCGAATATGGCGGTCGATCAATGGGTGCCGAACCAATTTTCTTCACTCTCCACGCGCCTTGTGACCAAACACGGCGTGATGTTGATGGGTGTCGGCGCGCTGGGAATTTTGCTGTGGACCCAGGGTCAGGTGAAATTGCTGGCGGTAATTTACAGTATTAATGTATTCGTTACTTTTTCGATTTCACTTTATGGTTTGTGTATTTATTGGTGGCGTCATCGGCATGATGAAAAACGCTGGTTCCCGCGCATGTTGTTGTCGGCAACGGGCTTTGTCGTCTGCAGCGCGATTCTCGCGGTATTAGTGGTGCAAGAGTTTCCGCATGGCGGCTGGGTTGCGGTCATCATCACCGGCGCCGTGGTGGCGGTGTGTATGTTGATTAAACGACACTACACCGCGACGCGCGCGCAGCTGAAAAAAATCGATGAGTTGTTTGCCGCCGTGCCGAGCGAGCCGTGCGAGGCGCCGCCGCTCGATCCTGATGCGCCGACCGCCATCTTCATGGTGAGTCGTTCGCGTGGCGCGGGTATGCATACTATGTTGTGGGTGCAGCGTTTGTTCCCCGGTAACTTCAAAAACTTTGTTTTTCTCAGCGTCGGCGCAGTCGATACCGCCGCGTACGGCGGCGAAGGCGCGCTGGAAAAACTGCAAAAAGAAACCCACGAAGCTTTAGAGTATTACGTGAATTTTTGCCATCAACACGGCATCGCAGCGAAATCCTATGAGGCTTATGGCACCGATCGCGTCGAGGAATTAACCAATTTAGTGATTAAAGCAAAAGATGAATTTGCCAACTGCGTATTTTTCTCCAGTAAATTGATCTTTGTAAACGACAACTGGTTTACGCGTATCTTGCACAACCAAACCCCGCTCGCGATGCAAAGAATTTTACATTTGATGGGCCTGCAAATGGTGATACTACCCATGAAGGTGGAGTAGTACACTGTATAGTCATATTGATTATCATTGATTAATATCAAGTTTTTATACGAGGCATAACATGAATGCTCCCCTCTCCCAGAACTCTGCGACGGCAGTGCCGCAAACCCATCCTAAGCGTTTTGCGATTATTTTGGCCGGCGGTTCGGGCACGCGCTTGTGGCCGCTGTCGCGCGCGACAATGCCGAAGCAATTGCTGCCACTCAACGGCAGCGAAAGTTTATTGCAACAAACTTTCCGTCGCGTATTGCCTAGAGTGAGCGCCGACCATGTCTTGACCGTAACGCACGCCGATCATCGATTTGAAGTTTCCGGTCAAAGTCATGCAATAAACAATCAACTCGCTGCCGGCGTCATTGCCGAGCCAATGGGGCGCAACACCTTGCCCGCGATTGCGTGGGCGGTGGCGAAAATCGCCAAGGACACGCCCGACGCATTGATTGGTGTTTTTTCTTCCGATCATGCGGTGTCGAATGACGCCGCGTTTCTTGCCGCTTGGGACGCAGCTGAAAAATCGGCCGAAGCCGGTTTCATTACTTTGTTCGGTATGCAGCCGACTGAACCTGCTACCGGTTTTGGCTATATTCACTCTGGCGACATTTTGCCCGGCATCGCCAATGGCGCAGTGAGGCGCGTATCGCGCTTTGTTGAAAAACCCAATCTCGAAACCGCCAAAGGCTATTTAAAGCAGGGTGGTTATTACTGGAATGGCGGTATGTTTGTGTTTCGCGCCGATGTGTTTTTGCAATGGGTAGAAAAGCTGCAGCCGAAAATATTTGCCGCGCTGCCAGCCTTGCTCAACGACGAAAGCGGCATTGCACCGAAAGATATTTATGCCGCCATGCCCGATCTCTCGATTGATTACGGCGTGCTCGAGCATTGCGACAAAGTCGCCGTGGTGCCGGTCGATATGGGCTGGAGCGATCTCGGTAGTTGGGAAGCGCTGTATCAGCAGCGTGATAAAGACGCGGCCGGTAACGTCATGCAAGGCGATGTACTGGCGCATCACAGCGAAAACAATTTGCTCTGGAGCGATCACGGCATGCTTGCCACGCTCGGCTTGAAAAATATTGCTGTAGTACAAACGCGCGACGCGACCTTAGTTTGTCCGCGTGATCAGGTCGATGACCTGAAATTACTGGTGGCAAAAGTAAAAGAAAAATCGCCTGCGTTGACCGAAACCCATATGACTGTCGCACGTCCGTGGGGCTCGTACACCATTCTAGAAGACGGCCCGCAATACAAAGTAAAGCGCATTATGGTCAAACCGGGCCAAAAGCTCTCCATGCAAATGCATCATCATCGCGCCGAACATTGGGTAGTGATCGCGGGTACCGCGCGTATCGTCAATGGCGATCAGGAAATTTTTCTGGAAGAGAATCAATCCACCTATATTCCTAAGACGCACAAACACCGCCTGGAAAACCCCGGAAAAATCCCTCTACAAATCATAGAGATACAAACGGGCGCTTATTTGGAAGAAGATGACATCGTCCGTTTTAATGATGTTTATGGCCGCAGCTAACTAAGCACGGCTAGCCGTTTATCAGATGTGTGAACTAATTCACACATCTGGCTTGCCAGAGGGTGTTAGCCTGTAAAATCAAGACTCCTCCCTATCCGATATACAGTCTATTACCCAGTGTGATTTTCTCCAATCCAGTTATTCTGATTATCCCTACAGGATTTATACGGTTTTCGTATAAAAAATACATAATAATTATAAAAATCAATATGTTGGGCGAATTTCTTATTTTCGGATTTATTAAGCGGGCTACCAACTGGGTAGCAATGTTGAACTAGAATAATAAAATGAAGATAGCGTAAAAAATGCCACAGCAAGCACGACGAGTAGCGCCGCAGCCCGATGAATTAAATGCGGTAAATTATATTAATACATTGATTAATAAGGGTTTTATGAAAAAGATTATGTGGAATATGCTTTTTTCTGCGGCATTGATTTTGTCAGTAATCGCTGCGGCGCATGCCCAAAGCGCGATTGATAAAACCCCGGCACCCAAAAAAGAAGCCGTTCCTGCCGCCCCGGCAAATGAGTATCGTATTGGGCCAGAAGACGTGCTCGATATTTCCGTCTGGAAAGAAGATGCATTGAAAAAAGAAGTGCTGGTTCGACCAGACGGCGGCATTTCTTTTCCTTTGGTCGGCGAACTTCAGGCGTTGGATAAAACGCCCGCACAAATTCAGCAAGAGATCACCCAAAAACTGACACGCTATATTCCGAATCCTGTCGTTTCTGTTTCTGTTTTACGCATCGTGAGCAATAAGATTTATGTCGTCGGCAAAGTGAATCGTCCCGGTGAATTTGCAACGGGCAGGTATTTAGACGTGTTGCAGGCACTCAGCATGGCGGGAGGGCTAACGCCTTATGCGGCCGAGAACAAGATCAAGATTCTGCGCCGCGAAGGTGACAAAGAAATCTCCATTCCGTTTGAATATGCCAAAGTGCAAAGCGGTAGTGATTTGACGCAAAACATTCAGCTAAAACGCGGCGATGTTGTGATGGTGCCCTAAGCTTAAAAAATCAAGGATATGTTTATGGTCGCTCAACATAAAATCAATAAACGAATTATTTTATCGACTCTGCTTGGCGCCATGGCAGCGGCGACGTTGCCAGCTGGTGCAGCAGAGTGGTCGGTAGAGCCTTCCGTGAGCGCGTCCACCAGTTTCAGTGATAACGTTCGTTTTCTTGATCGCGCTACTTCAGCAGATTTGATCAATTCAAATATTATTTTGTCGGTATCGCCGGCGTTACAATTTGGCCATGAAACAGAAGTGCGAAATGTTAAGGGCAAAGTGCGCATAGCGGCCAATCGGTTTAATAAAGACAACGAGCTCAACTCGAATGACGCCTTTATAGATATTGCCTGGCGTGAAAGAGGCGAGCGCAGCGAATTTAGTTTCGTCTCTAACAGCACCTATGACTCAACTTTAGCCACCCTGTTACAAGACGTGGGAAACCCAACGCTGCGTAAACAAAGACAGAAAATCAGCATTAATCCTAACTATACCTACAATCTTGATGCCAATCTGGCGCTGTCTATGGGCTATAGATTTGAGGACGTAGGCTTTAAGGATGCGCAAAAAACATCTCTGGTGGATTATCGATCGAACGAGTTGCTGCCTTCCTTGCGTTACAAATTAGACGAGAGGACGGAGATCGAACTGAATACAAAACTCTGGCAATTGATTACGCTCCCGGATAATTTACAAATACCCCGCAGCACATTCAAGACGCGCTTACTTGGCGGCGGGTATAACAAAAAAATTGATGAATCTTCTTCTTGGAGTGCAGGTGCGGGTATTTATAATATTGGCGAAGACACTACGTCGATTGCGGTCAATACTCCTGGCATTCAGACTACTCATTCCGGCGTGACGGCCGCGCTTAAATATCAGCGAAGCACCGAGTACGGTAATGTAAATACCATTCTTGCGCGTGAAATTAATCCTAGTGGCGAAAACACCTTACTGCTTACTAATCGGCTCGGCGTAGATTTCTCGCAAGGATTGACGCCTTACTTAACCGGCTTGGCCTCTGTTGGTTATTATAAAAATAAAGTAATAGGCGGAAATATTGATAAAAATGTCCAATATTTCAGGCTCTCGCCCAGCCTTAGCTGGAAACCGGCAAGAGAGTGGCAAATTGATGGCGGTGTTGTTTATCAGCGCGCTAACTCGCCACTAAAGGTTTTCCCGAGACGAAGGCAAATGCCAAATCGGCGTTTTTGAATTTTGTTTATTTATGGAACAAAGCTGCCATATCGCGCTAATCATCACTGGTACG
>JBEEJL010000351.1:0-4357 GCA_041169175.1 Pseudomonadota bacterium
TGACCGACTGCGTGATTTTGCGGCCATTAAGTAGCACATAACCATCGCCATGTCCGGTAAAGCTGTTTTGTGCAGGGGTATTCGCGAGATGTAGTTTCATGGCTATTCGTTGCTGTAGCAGAGGGCGTCGGTTACAATCGTACACTTTTTACGGCGTTATTTACATGCGTCGTTGATGTTTTCAGGCAAGGAAATTTCCATGAGCGTTATTAAACTCCCCCAGACTGAACCAAGCTCGGTTTCACCTCATAGCGTGTTGAAATCGACCAAACTGGCCGGTATCGCCTATGACATCCGTGGCCCGGTGCTGGATAAAGCCCGGCAGATGGAAGAAGAAGGCCAAAAAATCATCAAGCTCAACATCGGCAATATCGCCGCGTTTGGCTTGGAGCCGCCGGACGAAATCGTGCAGGACATGATTCGCAATTTGCCGCATGCAGCGGGCTACACCGATTCCAAAGGTTTGTTCGCGCCGCGCAAAGCCATCGTGCATTACACACAGGAAAAAAATATCGGCGGCGTGACCATTGATGATGTGTATCTCGGCAATGGTGCGTCGGAGTTGATCGTGATGGCGATGAATGCCTTACTCAACGACGGCGATGAAGTGTTGATTCCCGCGCCGGATTATCCGCTTTACACCGCTGCCGTTGCCTTGTCGTCAGGCAAGCCGGTGCATTATATTTGCGATGAGCAAGCCGACTGGATGCCCGATGTCGCCGACATCAAACGCAAAATTACCCCGCGCACAAAAGGCATAGTGATTATCAATCCGAATAATCCGACTGGTGCGCTATATCCCGATTCGGTATTGCGCGAGATTGTTGAGGTGGCGCGACAAAATCGTTTGGTAGTGTTCGCCGACGAAATTTACGACAAGACTTTATACGACGGCAACACGCATACCAGCATCGCGTCGATGGCCGACGATGTGTTGTTTGTAACTTTTAACGGATTGTCGAAAAATTACCGTGCCTGCGGATATCGCGCCGGTTGGATGGTAGTGTCAGGCGCAAAAAAACAGGCCAAAGATTACATCGAAGGTTTGACCATGCTCGCGTCGATGCGCTTGTGCGCCAACACGCCGGGACAACTTGCGATTCAAACCGCGCTCGGCGGTTATCAGAGCATCAAAGATTTAGTTGCGCCGACTGGTCGCCTCGCGCGCCAGCGTGATCTCGCGCATAAATTGCTCACGGAAATTCCCGGTGTGACTTGCGTGAAACCGAAAGCTGCTTTGTATATGTTTCCCAAACTCGATCCGAAAATGTATCCGATCAAGGACGATCAACAATTCGCTTACGAATTATTGTCGGAGGAAAAAGTCTTGATTGTGCAAGGCACCGGTTTTAATTGGGCCAAGCCCGACCATTTCCGTTTGGTGTTCTTGCCGAACTCGGACGATCTGACCGACGCAATCCAACGCATTGCGCGTTTTCTTGCTGGCTACAGCCAGCGCCACTCTTAAAATAGATTAATTAAATCAAATACTTATGATGAAACCCATACATGTAGGCTTACTCGGTTGTGGCACCGTTGGTAGCGGCACTTTTACTGTTTTACAACGTAATCAGCAGGAAATTATGCGTCGCGCCGGACGCGAAATTGTGATCAAAATCGTCGCAGATAAAGACATGGAAAAAGCGCGCGCATTGGTGAACAGCAAAGCTGACGTGATCGACGACGCATTCAAAGTCGTGGCGCAAAAAGACATCGACATCGTGGTCGAATTAATCGGCGGCACCGGCATTGCTAAAGATTTGGTGCTGAAAGCAATTGAAAACGGCAAGCACGTCGTCACCGCCAACAAAGCGCTGATGGCGAAACACGGTAACGAAATATTCGCCGCCGCGCAGAAGAAGGGCGTGATGGTCGCGTTCGAAGCCGCCGTCGCCGGTGGTGTGCCGATTATCAAAGCCTTGCGCGAAGGGCTGACAGCGAACCGTATCGAATGGATCGCCGGCATTATTAACGGCACCAGTAACTTTATTTTGAGCGAAATGCGCGATAAAGGTTTGTCCTTCGATACCGTTTTGAAGCAAGCGCAAAAACTCGGCTATGCTGAAGCCGATCCGACTTTCGACATCGAAGGCATCGACGCGGCGCACAAGCTCACCATCATGTCCGCCATCGCCTTCGGCATCCCAATGCAATTCGACAAGGCTTACACTGAAGGCATTTCCAAATTATCCAAGCAGGACATCGAATACGCCGAGCAACTCGGTTATCGCATTAAGTTGCTCGGCATCACACGTCGCGCGAAAAACGGCATCGAGTTGCGCGTGCATCCGACTTTGATACCGATGCGCCGCTTGATCGCCAATGTCGAAGGCGTGATGAATGCGGTGTTGGTCAAAGGCGATGCCGTCGGCGCGACGATGTATTACGGCGCCGGTGCAGGCGCAGAACCAACGGCTTCTGCTGTCGTCGCGGATTTGGTGGACATCACGCGCATGCATACTGCCGATCCGGAACATCGCGTGCCGCATCTTGCCTTTCAGCCGGACCAACTGAGCAACACGCCGATCTTGCCGATGGAAGAAGTCGAGACCTCGTATTACCTGCGCATGCGCGTGCAGGACAAGCCGGGCGTGTTGGCCGATGTCACGCGCATCCTCGCCGACTTGAATATTTCCATCGACGCGATGATCCAAAAAGAACCGGGCGAGGGCGAAAAGCAAACGGATATTATTTTGCTCACGCACATTACGCAGGAAAAAAATATCAACGCGGCTCTGGCAAAAATTGAAGCGCTATCGACCATCACCGGCAAAGTCACGCGTATTCGTCTCGAAGAATTAGGTCGTAATTAATCAATGAAATATATCTCCACTCGCGGCGGTATGCCGGCGCAATCATTTACCGATATTCTCCTCGGCGGACTTGCGCCGGATGGCGGCCTAGCCATGTGCGAAAGCTATCCGAAAATCAGTGAACAAGAGCTCAAAACCTGGCGGGGTTTGAGTTACGCTGATTTAGCTTTTGAAATTATCAACAAATTCGCCGACGATATTCCAGCGGATGATTTGAAAAAAATCATCGCCAAAACATATACCGCAGAAGTTTATTGCAACGGTGACAGCGCCAGCGACATCACGCCGCTGAAAACTTTGGCGCCGGGTCTGCATATTCTGGCGCTGTCGAACGGCCCGACCTTGGCGTTCAAAGATATCGCCATGCAATTGCTGGGCAATTTATTTGAATATACCTTGGCAAAAAACCAAGCTGAACTGAACATTCTCGGCGCCACTTCAGGCGACACCGGTTCGTCGGCCGAATATGCCATGCGCGGCAAGCGCGGCATCCGCGTCTTCATGCTGTCGCCGAAAGACAAAATGAGCGCGTTCCAAACGGCGCAAATGTTTTCGCTACAAGATAAAAATATTTTCAACATCGCCGTCGAAGGCGTGTTTGACGATTGTCAGGATATGGTCAAAGCGGTCAGTCGCGACGCCGAATTCAAAGCCCAATACAAAATCGGTACGGTGAATTCGATCAACTGGGCGAGGGTGGTGGCGCAAGTTGTTTATTATTTCAAAGGCTATTTCGCCGCAACGAAAAATAACAGCGAACAAGTTTCCTTCGCCGTACCGTCAGGCAATTTCGGCAATATCTGTGCCGGACATATCGCGCGCATGATGGGCTTGCCCATCCGTAAGTTGATCCTCGCGACGAACGAAAACAATGTGCTGGATGAATTTTTCCGCACCGGCATTTATCGTACCCGCACCTCGGCCGAGACGCGCCAGACCAGCAGCCCGTCGATGGATATTTCCAAAGCGTCCAACTTCGAGCGATTTATTTTCGACTTGTTAGGCCGTGACGCAATGACCGTACGCGGTTTATGGCACAGCCTTGATACGCAAGGCTCGTTTGATCTGTCTGGCAGCGAACATTTTAAGCGTATCAGCGATTTTGGTTTTGTCTCCGGCACCAGTTCGCATTTGGATCGCTTGGCGATAATTCGCAGCGTGAAAGAAAAATACGGCTTGGTGATTGATCCGCATACTGCAGACGGGATCAAAGTCGGTGTCGAATATCAGGAAAAAAATATCCCGCTGATTTGTCTTGAAACTGCTTTGCCGGCAAAGTTTGCCGAGACCATCGAAGAGGCATTAAAGCTGACGCCGCCGCGACCCAGCGCTTATAAAAATATTGAAAAACTAGCGCTAAAATTTGATGTGATGGCGGCCAAGCCGGATTTAATTAAACAATATATTTCAGCGCATAGTTGAAAATATTCATCACTTAGTGAACCTGTTGCTTGCAAAATTTGCCGAATTCCGCTATAAGGTAAGCTATTGATTTAATTGAATAATTAAAATAAAAATACCAAGGAAAAAGTATGCATATTCTT